>JAAYHN010000109.1 GCA_012735395.1 Alcaligenaceae bacterium
ATAAAGGGCCAGAGGCACGGCGCATGATGTCTCTTGTGATGTTGTGTTTTGGGCTTGGGCCCGCTATTGCCCCCATTTTGGGCGGACTGCTGCAAACACACTTTGGCTGGCGTTCGGGTTTTTATTTTTTAACGTTATTTTCCTGCGTGTTACTTGCCCTGTGCTGGAAAGCCTTGCCGGAAACCCTGCCCGCTTCTGCCCGCACACCCTTAAAAATCAATGTACTTGGTAAAAATTACCTGCAGGCCCTGCGCAACCGGCAGTTTGTTGCCATGGCACTTGGCCTGGGTTTAATGGCCGGTTCCAACTCCCTATACATTACCTCTGCCCCCGAATTTATTATCAATATTTTGCATCTTGATGCCACCTCTTATGGCTGGCTGTTTGTTCCGCATATCAGTGGCATTATGCTTGGCTCTGCTGCGGCAAGCATGCTGGCAACCAGAATGAGCGTCGCAACCCAAAGTAAAATGGCCTACGTAGGCCTGCTGCTGGCAACCACCCTGAACGTTTCCTACAACCTGCTGACAGACACGCCCAGTGTCCCCTGGGCTGTCATTCCCATTACCATTTACGCTTTTTCATCGGCCTTATTAATGCCGATCAAATCCATCGAGATTATTAACTTTTTCCCTAAAACGAAAGGATTGACCTCTTCATTGCAGTCTTTTTCACAAATGTTCATGTTTGCCATGCTGGCCGGCATGCTGGTGCCATTACTGTTTCACAGTGCCAAGGCATTGGCGCTTGGCCATGCGGTATGTACCTTATTGGGGATGGCGATCTGGTATTCATCAACTATAAAAAAAGCCGCTTAGCGGCTTTTTAAGGAAATCAAATACCCAGAAATTTTGTTGTGATCCACTGAGACACTTCAGCCTGATTCGTACACGCACAGAACAGTCTCCTCAAATACTACACTCAAAAAAATCGGCAGCCTAAACTGCCGATTTTATTACCTGCCAAACACATCTCTTTCCCGGATTTATTTGCCTTCAGAGTGGTCTACAAAAATAAGGTCTTGTGTGTTGAATCCCAAGCTCTCCATTTTCTCCAAGAGCTCTTTTTTAAGGGTTTCATCAATGGTAGGGGTTCTGGACAAAAGCCACAGAAAGGATTTTTTGTGGCTGGTTATCAATGAATATTCATAATTTTTGCCTAAGTCAAAAATAATATATGAGCCGTAGAAAGGACCAAAGAAAGAAACCTTTAAATATCCCTGGTTGCTATCTTTCACGAAGTAGGCTTTACCTTCGGCTTCTTCCCATTCATTGGTGGCTGTATTAAAACCACGATTGATAACCTTGATGCCACCATCCTCGCGAAGTGTGTATTCTGCGTTTACGCGCTGTAATCCGCGTTCAAAGGAATGATCCAACCTTGCAATTTCATACCATTTTCCAAGATAACGCTGAGAGTCAAAACTCTGAACGGGTTCTATCCCTTTGGGTATACCGGTACATCCGGTTAAAATCAAAAACAAACAAACAAACAAATAACGCATTTGGGCAAACTCCTTGGATTGATGTGCAAGCTTAAAGTTTATGGGGGCTATAAGCAATCAGAATATATACCTTAATAGCTAAAGTCAATGAAAGGCGTAAAGCCCCTAATATACACAAACCGCATAATATTACTTGCCCAATTATTCCAAAAACGGAACACTGAAAGCTGAATTCGTGGTTTTTATGCGCTTTTATTTCCAATAAAATACCCATATCACTTAACGCAACACAGGAATGGATATGGGACTTCTGGTAAATGGAAAATGGCACGACCAATGGTATGACACCGACAGCACGGGTGGAAACTTCGTACGCTCCGAAGCCCAGTTCCGTCACTGGATCACCCCGGATGGCAGTGCCGGGCCAAGCGGCCTGGCTGGCTTCAAGGCCGAAGCCGGACGCTATCACCTTTATGTATCTTATGCCTGCCCCTGGGCAAGCCGGGTTTTAATCCTGCGAGCCCTGAAAGGGCTTGAGCAGATGATTAGCGTTTCAGTTGTCAATCCTTATATGGCCGAACATGGCTGGACCTTTGAGCCCGGCCCGGGCGTGGTGGCCGACCCGGTGGCCCAGGCCAGGTATTTGTACGAGGTTTACCTGCGCGCACAAGCTGACTATAGCGGTCGCGTGACGGTACCGATACTGTGGGACCTTAAACAGAACACCATTGTGAGTAATGAGTCTTCTGAAATCATCCGCATGCTTAACGCTGCCTTTGACGGTATTGGCGCAAAAGCAGGCGATTATGCTCCGGCTGAACTACTGCCGCAGATTGATGCGATTAATGCTGATATTTATGATGCGGTCAATAATGGTGTATATAAGGCTGGTTTTGCAACCAGCCAGGAAGTTTATGAAAAGGAAGTAAACCAGCTTTTTGCATATCTGGACCAGCTTGAAATAAAGCTGGGGCAACAGCGCTATTTGCTGGGCGACCGTATCACTGAAGCCGACTGGCGCCTGTTTACCACGCTAATCCGCTTTGATGCGGTTTACCATGGACACTTCAAATGCAACCTGAAACGCCTGAGTGACTACAAAAACCTGTGGAGCTACACCCGTGAACTTTACCAATGGCCGGGCATTGCGGATACGGTGAACTTTGATCATATCAAGCAGCATTATTACCGCAGCCACCATACCATTAACCCCAATGGGGTGGTGCCGGCCGGTCCTGTGCTGGATCTGGATATCAAATCCAGCCGTATCTTTTAACAAGAAACTTTTTAGGCACCGCAAGCTGCAATGGACGCTTCAACCAGTTAAGCCAAAGCAGCGGCGTAACGCCGGGCAACCTCGGGCCAGTTAACCACGTTATAGAAAGCGGCGATATATTCAGGACGACGGTTCTGGTACTTCAGGTAATAAGCATGCTCCCAGACATCCAGCCCCAGGATGGGGGTATTACCCGTCATTAAGGGGCTGTCCTGGTTGCCTGTGCTTTCAACCACCAGTTTCTTTTCCGGTGTGACGCTCAGCCAGGCCCAGCCACTGCCAAAACGGGATATAGCCGCCTTGGTAAAACTTTCCTTGAATTTTTCCAAACCACCCAGATCGGCATCAATCGCGGCTGCCAGGGCACCGTCAGGCTTTCCGCCACCCTGTGGTGACATGACCGTCCAGAACAGGCTGTGATTGGCATGACCGCCACCGTTATTGCGCACAGCACCCTGCACTGCCTCGGGCAAGGAGTCAATACGGGCCACCAGTTCTTCCACGGGCGGAAAATCAAGCCCTGCATCCTGCAGGGCTGCATTCACATTATTGATATAGGTCTGGTGATGCTTGGTGTAATGGATCTCCATTGTTTGTGCATCAATGTGCGGCTCTAGCGCATCATAGGCATAAGGCAATGGCGGCAATGTATAAGACATGGACTACTCCTGTTGAAAATTCATGTAAGAAAAGAAAAGCTGAAAATTTGATGGCAAAATATCCATCATGCGATTAAGCGCTTACTGCCGGCATAATTCCGTTTCCGGGCCAGCCGCACCCAGGCCAAGAACGGTTCGGGCACGCTCATCCGCCGGATGCCGCTTCACGAAACGGCTTAATTCCGCATAAGTACGGCGGCTGTGTCGCCACACCGCCATGCGCCAGGTTTCATCAAGTGCCGATTCATTCATGGCAAGACACAGATTTTCATGGATGGCACATAGCTGCGCACCCTGTTCTGCCACACAATCCAGTTTTTCGAAAGTATCTGCCAGATTAAGGCTGGCGATCACCAGCAAAGCCACTCCCTGATCTGCTTCAATCTCACTGCCGAAGTGTTCTTCTGCGATTGAGCAGGCAACACGATAATGACCAACCGCCCTGATATAGTCGGCAATTTGAAACGCGCGATTTCCTTGCCGAATAGCTTCACGCCATTGCCTGACACTGGCAATACTGATACGCGGTGCTATGCCGCCATGTATGGAAGTTTGGATGGCGCTCTCCAATAATATAAATGGAATAACTTTTTATAAAAAAATAATAATACAAATGATAATTATTTTTATTAATTAAGTCAATTTACAACTTGATTGAAAACCCTGGAATCTGTTTTTCCACTTACCTAATTACCCGGCCAGGTAATATACTCATGCGCACGGCAATTAAAATGTTTGATTCGGAGCATTCAAATGAGAAAGGCAGTAGACAGCACGGCAACCGCAATCATGGTGGCGCTTTGCCTGATATGGGGCATTCAGCAAGTGGCCATGAAAGCGGTTGCCGCAGACATCGCCCCCGTTCTGCAAGTTGCACTGCGCTCGGGTGTTGCCGCTGTCCTGGTTTTACTGTTTACGCTCCTGATCTCCCGTGACCAATGGCTCAAAGGCGTTGCCCTGCGCTCGGGGCTGGTGGTTGGTTTACTGTTTGCTACCGAATTCATGCTGGTTGCCGAAGGGCTACGCTGGACATCCGCCTCACATATGGTGGTGTTTTTGTATACCGCCCCGTTGTTTGCCGCCATTGGATTGCATCTGCGCCTGCCCGAAGAACGCCTGAATTTACGGCAATGGCTGGGCATGGGGCTGGCTTTCATTGGCCTGTCAATCACATTCCTGCTAACCCCGCAAGCCAATGACGCCACGATACCCAATCAGTTATTGGGTGACTTTCTGGGTTTATGTGGCGGCTTTGCCTGGGGCATGACAACCGTTGCGGTACGTATCAGCCGCCTGAGCGAAGCGCCGCCCACCCAAACCCTGTTTTATCAGTTGCTTGGCGGCTTCATCTTCCTGATGCCAGTTGCCTTTTTGACCGGCCAGTACACATTCAACAGCACCCCACTGGTTTGGATCAGCCTGGCTTACCAGACGCTTATTATTTCCTGCACCACTTATTTTGTCTGGATCTGGTTAATGCGCAAATACCTGACCGCCCGGCTTGGCGTACTGTCCTTTATGACCCCCATGTTTGGGGTATTACTGGGTATATTGCTATTGGATGAGCCTTTGGAACCCGCCTTCCTGCTTGGTTCTGCGCTTACTTTAAGCGGCCTGGTGATTGTGAATAGTGCGGGCAAGCGAAACTGATTCCTGCTTCCTGCCACTCTCAAGGCAGGAAGCAATACAAGTCACCTGACGAATCAGGCATCAGAAGCCAGCTTCATCAGCACAATCCCGCCAACAATCATGACTGCCGCAATCACACGCATTATGCTGATTTGTTCACCCAACAATGCAATGCCTACAATAAAAGCCCCGACGGCCCCTATTCCCGTCCAGATACTTTGACATCCTCCCCTCCCTCTCGCTAACGCTCGGCCCCACAGGGCCAAGGAAGGGGATTCCTACCGTGTTTAGCCCACAGGGGCTAACTCACCTC
>JAAYHN010000110.1 GCA_012735395.1 Alcaligenaceae bacterium
TCCTCTATGAGGTCATCAAGACTTTCTGCCCCGATAACGGAAAGCATTTTTGCCTTTTCCGCATCGCTTGGCCCCACGTGCCTGCCAATGAACTCCTGGGATACCTCTTTATGTGTACGCAACATAATTTTACCCAATAAAAAATTTAACTATTCTGCCTGTGCCTGATAGCCTGCCGCATCCAGCAGCTTTTCAATATCTGCCGGATTATTGGGTTTAATCTTGAAGATCCAGTTTTTATAGGCATCATCGTTGATCAGGTTAGGTTCTTCTTCCAGCGCCTCGTTAAAGGCCACGATTTCACCATCAACCGGTGCATAAATATCAGAAGCGGCCTTGACCGACTCAACCACCCCCGCTGTTTCGCCGGCATTCAGACTTGCCCCCACTTCCACGTCTCCGACATACACAAGATCACCCAGCTGGTCCTGGGCGTTATCGGTAATACCGACAACAAATACATCACCCTCCACTAAAACCCATTCATGTGACTTGGTGTATTTACGGTCTGTAGGCAAATTCATTTATAACTCCTGATTAATTTAAACAAGCACGTTACGCACGTGGCTATGGTAGCAATATCTTTATGATAAAAATTTCTGACGATCAGAGCTGTGATCACAACTGGGATTTACCGTTACGCACGAAAGGAAGCGCGCATACGGTTGCCGGCAGCCATTTGCCGCGCAGCTCAACCTCTACCCCGTCGCCAGCCTGAACACCTTCGGGCAAGCGGGCAAAAGCAATGGAAAAACCCAAAGTGGGTGACATGGTACCACTGGTGATCTCACCAGGGCCCAAAGCGGTTTTAACCGGCATATGGGCCCGCATAACGCCACGCCCGTTAAGTTTCAGGCCAAGAAAAGCGTTATGTTTCGGGTTATTGGTAATGGCACTGCGCCCGATAAAACCACGTGATTCATCTTTCAGGCTGACTGTCCAGCTTAGCGCTGCCTGTGCCGGCTGAATGGTTTCATCCATATCCTGGCCATACAAGTTCATGCCCGCCTCAAGACGCAAGGTATCGCGGGCACCCAGGCCGCACAAATGCACACCCTGTGCCAGCAATTCATTCCAGAACGCCACTATCTGCGTAGCAGGCATGACGATTTCAAAGCCGTCTTCTCCGGTATAGCCGGTACGCGCGACAAGCACATCCTGCTCAAGCTGTTTTGAGGAAAACGGTTTCAGCGATTCGGTAAGCGGTTTCCAGTCGGAGCGGACATTCCAGACCTTTTCCCGGGCCAATGGCCCCTGTACCGCTATCATCGCCAAATCATGGCGCGGTGTAATGGCAAGCTTGCCTGCCCCTTCCTGTTTTGCCTGCGCTTGCAGCCAGGCAATATCGGCATCGGCCCTGCCCGCATTAACCACCAGGCGCCAGTTATCAGGGGCAAAATAATAAACGATCAGGTCATCAATGACCCCGCCATCAGGATTCAGCATGCAACTGTACAAGGCTTTGCCCGGTTCGGTCAGCCTGGCAACATCATTGGCCAGGACACGACGCAGGAAAGCAAAAGACGCAGGCCCGGTGACATCGACATTTAACATATGGGAGACATCAAACATGCCCGCCTTGTTCCGGACGGCGTGATGTTCTTCTATTTGTGAACCATAGGAAACCGGCATGTCCCAGCCACCGAAATCAACCATTTTGGCGCCAGTAGAGATATGCGTATCATGCAAAGGAGTGTGTTTTAACGTTTCTGGTGCCATTGGTATACCTTAATATAAACAGGGAAGATACAGCTGGCATAGTTTGGGCCAGACTACCCCCGGCCCTGCCTGATTGTCTTTTTTTCTGAAATTATATACGTAAAAAAAATCGCTTTCCTAGGTATTTACCACAGATGCCCGACAATCTGTTTTATGTTAAAAAACTGTAAATTCTGTTTTTTGCAATGCGACAAAATTACTTTGTCTCACGTATTTTTTGCAATACCATTGTCATAATATATCTGTTAAGGTACTGGTATTGCCCACAAAAGGAGAGCTCTATGGATAATGGTTTTTATGCAACCCTGATTGCAGACTCACAAGCCCATCCTGGTATTACCGTCATTGAAGATGCCCGTATCCGCGGCGGTGATGCAACTTATCTTTATTCTGGTACCATCCAGGCCAACAACCCCGATGAAGTGGTAGCCAATCTTAAAATCAAGGCATACCAAACCAAGGAAGAAGACCCTGCCTTTGGGGCCAGCCACGACAGTTTTGACCTATCCCTCACCGGCATCCAGACCGACACCGGCTTTCAATTAACCGGCTATTCACCCAGTGGCCGGGAAATCAAGATTGAAGCAACCAAAATAGCCAATATAGACTTATACCCGTTGTAAATCACATTGTGCAGGCCGCTGGCTGCAGCGCCTGCCCACAAGCCACCCCAGAGGCCCACGCCCACTGGAAATTGTAGCCACCGAGCCAGCCGGTCACATCAAGCACTTCCCCTATGAAATACAAGCCGGGCAGTTTTTTAGCCTGCATGGTTTTCTGGTCCAGTTCGGCGGTATCCACCCCCCCTTTCATGACTTCCGCCTTTTTATAGCCGGCCGTTCCGGTTGGGGTTAATTGCCAGGCATGAATAAGCGCTGCCAGCTCACGGATTTTTTTATCGGGCATATCGGCCAAACGGATATCCTGCGCCATACCCTGGTTGTCAAGCCAGCATTCAGCCAGGCGTTTTGGCCACATGCCACCCAGTACGGTTAATAATTGCTGCCGGTTACCGGATTTTTTCCGGATCAGTTCCGTTTCAAGATCCAACTCGGTTTGCAGGTTCAGCGTGATGGGCGTGGCAGGCTCCCAATAACTTGAAATTTGCAATATGCCCGGCCCCGACAGACCCTTATGGGTAAAAAGCACGTCTTCGTGGAACAAGGGTTTCTTTTTACCGCTACCAGTAGAAATATCAGCCTCCAGCGATACCCCTGCCAGCGTACTGAAACGCTTCCAGAAGGCGCTGTCAAATGTCAAAGGCACCAGGGCAGGCCGTGGCTCAAGCACTTTCAGGCCAAACTGACGGGCAATTTTCAGGCCATAATCGCTTGCCCCCAGTTGGGGAATCGCCATTCCCCCGGTTGCCACCACCAATGAAGCCGCCTTTATGGTGCCTTCAGAAGTTTGCAGCCGGAACTGATTATTATCTTTGCCTATTTCATTGACGGTACAGCCCATGCGCCAGGCAACCCGCCCCTGCTCACACTCACTGCGCAGCACATGGATAATATCCTCACTGGAATGATCACAGAATAACTGGCCCTTATGCTTTTCATGCCAGGCAATATTATATTTTTTCAATAAAGCCAGAAAATCCTGGGGCGTATAGCCAGACAGGGCGGAACGGCAAAAATTGGGATTGCCGGAGATGAACTGTTGCTGGGTGGTGCCCAGATTGGTAAAGTTACAGCGCCCCCCACCCGAAATGCGGATTTTTTCAGCCAGCTTGCGGGCATGGTCAATTAAAACCACCTTCAGGCCACGCTGGCCGGCGACGGCGGCACACATCATGCCTGCCGCCCCCGCACCAATAATGGCTACATCAAACACGTGCTGCTTACTCATCCAGTTTCAGGCAGTCTACATAAAAACGGGTCTTGCCGTTTTCGTCAGTATCTGACCCCAAGCCATGAATAAAGGTTTCAAAGCCCGGAAACTTCTTGTTGAAATCCCGTGCAAACGTTAAATACTCAACAATTGTTTTATTAAAACGTTCACCTGGAATCAGCAATGGGATACCGGGTGGATAAGGGGTTAGCAGAACACCCGTCACTCGCCCTTCCAGGTCGTCAATGGTGACGCGCTCAACCTCGCGATGGGCCATCTTGTCGAAAGCCTCGGAAGGCTTGAGTGCCGGCACCATATCACTTAAATAGACTTCTGTGGTAAGACGGGCCACATCATGATCACGATACGCCTCGTGGATCATCTGGCACAGGTCACGCAGGCCCATATGCTCATACTGTTTATAGTTCTGGCAGAACTCGGGCATGGTACGCCACAAGGGCTGGTTACGGTCGTAATCGTCTTTAAACTGCTGCAAGGCCGTTAACATGGTGTTCCAGCGGCCTTTGGTAATGCCAATGGTAAACAGGATGAAGAACGAGTACAGACCGGTTTTCTCAACCACAATACCGTGTTCCGTCAGGTATTTGGATACCAGTGAGGCCGGAATGCCGGTTGCATCAAAGCTGCCGTTGATATTCAACCCTGGTGTAACAATAGTGGCCTTGATGGGGTCAAGCATATTAAAGCCTTCCGCCAAATCACCAAAACCGTGCCACTCTTCGCCGGAATGCAGGAACCAGTCATCTTGGGTGCCAATATCATCAGCCACCAGACGATTGGGGCCCCAGACACGGAACCACCAGTCATCTTTGCCATATTCCGAGGCCACTTTTCTCATGGCCCTGCGAAAATCCATCGCTTCCCTGACACTTTCTTCAACCAGGGCGGTGCCACCGGGTGGCTCCATCATGGCTGCGGCCACATCACAAGAGGCGATAATCGCATATTGCGGTGAGGTGGACGTGTGCATTAAATAGGCTTCATTGAAAATGTTGCGGTCGAGCTTGCGGGTTTCCGATTCCTGCACCATAATTTGAGAGGCCTGTGAAATACCGGCCAGCAATTTATGGGTAGAGTGCGTGGCATAAACCATGGCATTCTTGCTGCGCGGACGACCGGCACCAATTGCGTGCATATTATTGTAAAACTCGTGGAATGCCGCATGGGGCAGCCAGGCTTCGTCAAAGTGCAGGTTTTCAACCGTATCACCCAGCTTTTCCTTGATCATTTCAACGTTATAAATAACGCCATCATAGGTGCTTTGCGTTAAGGTCAGGATACGCGGCTTATCTTTGTTAGGCGCATTGCGGGCAAAGGGATTGGCCTCTATCTTTTTCTGGATGCTTTCGGGTTCAAACTCTTCAAGCGGGATAGGGCCAATAATGCCAAGGTGATTGCGGGTAGGCCGCAAAAACACCGGTATGGCCCCTGTCATGGTAATGGCGTGCAAAATGGATTTATGGCAATTGCGATCCACCACCACCACATCATTTGAACCTACGTTGGCATGCCACACGACTTTATTGGAGGTGGAAGTACCGTTAGTCACGAAAAAACAGTGATCCGCATGGAAAATACGGGCTGCATTTTTTTCAGACTCGGCCACCGGCCCGGTATGATCCAGCAACTGGCCCAACTCTTCTACCGCATTACATACGTCGGCACGCAGCATGTTCTCACCAAAAAACTGGTGGAACATTTGCCCTACCGGACTTTTCAGGAAGGCAACCCCGCCCGAGTGCCCGGGACAGTGCCAGGAATAGGAGCCATCCTGGGCATACTTTACCAGTTCACGGAAAAAGGGCGGTGGCAGGCTATCCTGGTAACTGCGTGCCTCACGGATAATATGACGCGCGACGAACTCGGGCGTGTCTTCAAACATATGAATAAAACCGTGCAATTCACGCAAAATATCATTGGGAATATGCTGGGAAGTGCGGGTTTCACCATACAGGTAGATTGGAATTTCTGCGTTACGAAAACGCAGTTCACCAATAAAAGCACGCAGGTTTTTAATGGCAAAAGCCACATCTTCGGGGGAATCAACGTCGAACTCTTCGTCGTCGATCGACAGAATAAAAGCACTGGCCCGGCTTTGCTGCTGGGCGAATGAACTTAAATCACCGTAACTGGTAACGGCCAGAACCTCGACCCCTTCTGCCTTGATGGCATCTGCCAGGGCCCGTACCCCAAACCCGGAAGCACTTTCCGAGCGAAAATCTTCGTCAATAATAACGATGGGAAAGCGAAACTTCATCTGAAACTCCTTAACTCACACTTTGTGTAAGCAACTATTATGTTCTTGGCAGTGTGACACCTTGTTGACCCTGGTACTTGCCACCACGGTCTTTATATGATGTTTCACACTCTTCATCACTTTCCAGAAACAGCATCTGGGCACAGCCCTCTCCGGCATAAATCTTGGCGGGTAAGGGTGTGGTATTGGAAAACTCCAGTGTCACATGCCCTTCCCACTCGGGCTCCAGCGGCGTGACATTGACAATAATGCCACAACGGGCATAAGTGCTTTTGCCAAGACAAATGGTTAGCACATTACGGGGAATCCGGAAGTACTCGACCGTACGGGCCAGTGCAAAGGAGTTGGGGGGAATAATGCAAACATCGCCCACAAAATCGACAAATGACTTTTCATCAAATGCCTTTGGATCAACAATCGTGGAATTGATATTGGTAAAGATCTTGAATTCATTGGCACAGCGGACATCATAGCCGTAACTGCTGGTGCCATAACTTACAATTTTCTCTCCATTTACCGAGCGAACCTGACCCGGTTCAAAGGGTTCGATCATACCGGCAGCCGATGCCTCCCGGATCCAACGATCATTCTTTATGCTCATTGCCTTACTCTCAGTTTCAGTGAAATTGCATTGCCCGGTTTGGTGTTTTTAAAACATCAAACCGGGTTCAAATTGAAAAATGGAATTGTAGCCTTACATCAGGGCCGTCAAGCCCCGATTTAAGTTAATCCCTGAAAAAACGTCGATAGACCAGCTCCAGGCCATTAATCGTACCAATTTTGGCATCAACCGTTAAATATCTCATTAATTTATAACTGGTTCTGACCACCGTTCCAGTGCCCGCCAATGCCTGCTCTACACTGACTGTCACCCCGTTGCCAAATTTCTTGCTGGCAACAAAAAACTGGGTTTCAAGGTCATCTTCCCTTTCCAGCCCGGAGGCTACCGTCTGTTCTGGCAGGACACTGCCCGATTTACCAACATTTCCCGTGCGTACGGCAATATCATCAATACCGATTTGCCGGTAAAACGGTTCACCGCCCCCCAAAATGGAAGAGCCCACGGAAAACAGCAAGGCGATATCCCCGCCATTACTGTCTGGCCCCCGGCCCATTATCAGCCAGGACAGTTTCTCAACCTCACTGACATCCGGATAGGAAACCAGGGTAATCTTGGGTTTCTGTGCCGTACCAATAACCCTTAAACCAGCCTCAACCTCGACCCCGGTCCGAATGGCTTCGATATCCAGAACAGGATTGGCAATATTGCCCTGGAAAGTAATATGGCCACGACGAATTTGCAAACGCTGGCCATAAGCCTCTATGGCCCCGCCGCGTGTCCTGAATGCCCCCATGGCGGTCAGGCGCAGATCTTTCTGGATAATATTCAAAGACCCCACCAAACCCGAGTTAAGGCCCATGCCTACAAGATAGAAGCGGGGCCCCAAGTCAACCGTAAAGTCCAGGTTCAAATCAAGATTTGAACTTGTCGGTGCCACTTCCTTTTGCCCCGGCTTCAGGACAATCACATCGCCATCCACGGTGGGTACCGTACCCAGAATATCGATACTGGCCCAGCCGGCATCTGCAGTTACCTTGCCATTAATATCTATTCTGGGAAGGCTGGCATCAATGTCCACACTGCCGCTCATCATGGCGAAGCGGTCGGACCGTTGCACGATAGGGTAATGATCCAGGAGAATCCGGGCATTGCCTTTGCCATTCATTAAATTCCAGCGGCCAGTGATATCCATACTGCCATTCTGGGCCGGCGGGTTTTCTTCAATCCATTGTTTGGTACGCCATTCACTTGGCATTACCCGGATAACGGAAGGAAAACGCAATGAATTAATCACAAATTCATTATTGCGGAATGTCCCCCTGAGCGTACCATCCAGCAAACGTACCCCGTTATCAATCTGTACGATTTTAACTTTATCGCCCGTCACGCTACCATTCGTTGTCCACTGCCCGGACGGGCTGCTTTGTGCCGTCATATCAATATTGATACTGCCCCCCAGATCAAGCAGCTCACCGGCAAACGCCGATAACCAGGCGATGTCATCAAGCCTGCCTTTAATGGCCACTTTGGTTCCGCCATTCAGATCAGGCACCAGGCCGTTCATACGGCTATCAAGGCGGGCTGTCAATGATCCTTTATTCGCGGTAGCAATAGCCAGATCGGCCTGCACCACACTTTGAGTCGCAGATACCGGGCTGGCCTTCAGGACCAGGCCTAAATTATTCAAGCCTAAAGCAAAAGGAGACTGAAGCGGAACAATAAAATCTCCGGCCACCCGTTTAAGGTTCGCCCCACCCGCCAGGGCACCATTGAACAGGAAGTCCCAGTCAAGATCAAACACCAGGCTTTCATTGCCCGGTTTTTTCTTGCGATTGTCAATAATACCGCCATTATTGGCACCGTCTTTTTCTGGCACAAGATTGAGCAGGGTTTGCATATCATTGACCAGCGCAGGGCTTATGACCAGACGGTTAATCGCCCCCTTGCTTGCCCAATTGCCATCACTGCCACTGGCGCCCTGCTGATTGACCGTAACCACATGCTTGCCTGGCAGCCCTATACTCAATACTGAAGCGCCCAGTTGCCATTCGGGCAGCCCCCCGGCCCCCACCGGAATAATGGAAGCATCAAGCGGTTTGTCCTGGCTAGCCGAGAAACCGGCATGCCGCACATTGAACCTGTCAAGCGTGCCTTTCCAGCCATCAAGCCCCGGCGAGACTTCTCCCCAAAAACCTTTCAGGCCAAAATCAAAATCAACCGGTGCCTGCCCCAGCTCTTTGGACTTACCCTGCGCAAACGACCCTTTCAGGCCAATGACATGATTTTCCAGCGACCCATCCATATTGCCATCCAGAACCAGGCTGCCTGGCAAACCAGGCCAGAAATCGGCAAACCTGGGGGCCTTGATGGCAAGCGCCAATTTATCGCCAGCCTGGCCAAAAGCACCACTGGACTTGATTGTACTGGTACCCAAAACCAGGTTTATATCCGCTTTCGGAATAAGATACACTTTAGGATCGGGCGCGGCTGATGACACACTTTGTGCCGATCCCAGGCTACGCTGCACGGCTACATCAATGGTGCCATTCAATGCCTGCTTATTCCAGTTGCTGCCTTTATCAAACCCACCCTTGACATTGGCACTTACCAAACCGCTATCCGGCGACAGCTCGGCGCTCACATCAAGACGGCTGCTTAACAGGGCGGGGGGAATGATGCCTGCCAGCAATTTACCCAATTCAAGCTTTTGTGTTTCAAGGAAACCGTCAATACGGTAAGAGCGGTTCTCTGGTACGGCATTAAGCTGCATCTGTGTATGCATAGACGAACCGTCTGGCAAGGACAGCGCAATATTGCCATCACGCAAATAATAGGCAGACAGCATGTCGGCATTGATATCGGCATTCAGGCTGGAGTTTTCACCTGAACCTGATATTTTCAGGTTTACGATATCGGCCTGGCCCGTACTGTCTTGTTGCTGTGTGATATTAAGCGCCAGACTGTCAAAGTCCAGGGGAACCGGGGTATTGAACGGCAACACCCCAACACCATCAGTTCGTTTAATATTAAAATTGCCTAACAATATATTATTGTATTCCAGCCCCCAGTCAGCATCCAGCACCACATCCTGGCTTTGTTTTTCTTTGGCATTATTGCCGGCCACCCCTGTTTTTGCCAGACTGTCTTTCAGGGAAGGATCAAGTAATACCCGAACCTGATTAATCAGGGACGGACTCAAAACCAGATTCTTGATGGCGCCTTTGGTTTGCCACTTGTTATCACTGCCCTGGGCGCCTTCTTGGGTGATAGACACAATATGATTGCCAGGCAACGCCAGCGTTAAGGCAGAGGCACTGGCCGTCCACTCAAGCCCCCCCAATGCGGAAGGCAGCAGGGAAAATGATAAAGGGCTGGTTTGGGTCAGGCCAATACCCGCGTGCTGGATATCCAGTTCTTTTAAGGTTGCCGCCCAGCTGCTGCCTGTTTCCGTTTCTGCCCAGCGACCGGCAAGCCCGGTTTCCAACTTTATAGGGGCCGAACCCAAACGGTCATCTGCCTGGTCTGCATACATTCCCAGCAAAGTAAGGCTGTGATTGGCCAGTTTGCCATCAAGCACCCCATTGAAATTGACACTGCCTGGCAAGCCTGGCCAGAAAGAAGCCAGTGAAGGCGCATTCACATTCAGGCTTAACCGGCTGTGATCTTCACCAAAACCACCCGAGCCGGCAATACGGTTATTGCCCAGTGTCAGATAGATATCGGTATCAGACAAGACCAAGCGGTCATAATGCACCCTGGCTGGCGCCTCATCTGCCGCAACCGCTACTGCCGGGGAGGAAAACAGGCCATCCATATTGATACGGCTTTGCAGATGCCCCTCCAGGGGTTGCCGGTTCCATTGACTGCCCTTGTTAAATTTCGCACTTAGAACAATATTTTTTATTTCCGCCTGATCCAGCAAGTCGGTTTCAAGCCTGATATCACTGGTAAGCAAGGCTTGTGGAATGGCTCCGGCCAACAGCTTATCCAGCGCCAGATCCTGCATTTTCACGACCGTACTGATTTTATCGGCACTGTTCACACCCTGCTTTTCCTGTACCTCTGTTTGTACCTGCAAAACAGATTTATCTGTCAGGTCCAGTTTCAGATAACCATCGCGCAAGGGAAAAGGCGAATCCATATTCAGGTTCAGGTTCATATCAAGGGAAGACTGTTCCCCCTGGCCGTTTCCGGTAATGCTTAACAGGCTGGCTGCTTCATTCGTTTGCTGTTCTTGCAAACGAAGGCCAAGACGGTCGAAGTCAAGAGGAATTGCTACTGCCAGCGGCAATATGCCATCACCGGCAGTCCTGTTTAAATTAAGCTCTCCGGACAGGGCCTGCCCTGCCTGAAAACGCCAGTTGCCATCATAAGTGACATCGGCTGTTTTTTTAGCCTGCCCGCGATTGTTTTCCTGTCCGGCCCCCAAAACCAGCCCGATATCATTCATTAGCTGCTGGCTTAATGTCAGCTTACTGAACTGCCCCTGTGTGTTCCACCCATGCGCACCACCTTCTGAGCCCTGATGATCCAGCCTGGCCCGTTTACCATCCAGAACCAGCTCAAATTGCGTGGCGCCCAGTGACCATTGCTTATCCTGGCCCTGTGCCTCGGGTGCCAAATAAATGTCCAGCGTATCCTGTTGTTCTAATGCAATACCGGCGTGTTGTATTTTCAAATCGGCCACACGGGCTTGCCAGACAGGCGTATTTTGATCATTTTTCGCCAGGCTCCCGTCAAGCCTGCTTGACAGCTTTATTGGCGCCTTGCCAATCTGCTTTTCGTCTGATTGCGCAAACGCCACATTAAGCAGGGCATTATGTTTTTCAAGAGAACCGTTAAGCTCGCCATCAACCCGGGCATTCCCGGTAAGATCAGGCCATAAATCAGCCAGGCTGGCCAGATTGATATCCAGCAACAAACGGCTGTCTGCATGGCCAAAACCACCAGATGATTGAATTTTATTTTCTCCCTGCACCAGATTGATATGGGAGTTTTCGATGTAAAAATCACCTGCCGCACTATCTGCCGCTATTTGCAGGTTGATATCCCCTGACAAGGGCTTCCTGTTCCAGCGACTGGTGCCATCTATTTTACCCTGCAAGGTAAATTGACTGATATCTGCCGCACCCGACATATCTGCCGAAAAACCCATGCGGGCAGTGAGCAAGGATTCCGGTACGGCATTGGCCAGCAAACGGTTCAAAGCCAGACGGTTACTTAATAATGTCCCTTCCAGGCGGTCACTGCCATCAGGCCCCTGTTTTTCTTTCAGACCGGCATTTAGCAATAAAGAACTGCCGTCATCAATATCCAGTTTCAAATGCGCGTTTTTTAACGGCATTGCCGCAAACAGATCCAGGGTCGTATTGGCATCAAGTGCAATACCCTGCCCGGCACCATCTAACACGATACCCAGCCGCTCGGCTGAGCCTTTCGCCTGCAAACTGAAGTTGAAAGCACAGTTACCCTGTTCCTGCCCCCTGAAAACGGAAGGAGACAAAAAACGCTCAAGACAGATCGGCGACTCGCGATTATCACTGGATGCCTTCGCCTGCAAATTCAGCTCAAGCGGCCAGGGCGCTTCCAGGCGGGTCAAGTGTAAATCACCGTTTAAATCACTGTTAACCAGAGGGTGTTCTATATGGACACTATCAATTTTCCCTTTGGCCTGTTCCTGGTTAACCAACAAACCAGTCAGCCAGAAACCGCTTATGCCTACCGGTAAATTGCTGCCATCAGGCTGTTTAAGGGAAAACTTGCCGATACGGATGGTGTCGACCTCTATGGTGACAGGCAAACCCGGCATGGTAAAAGGTTCAGAATCCGGTTTTTCAACTGTCTGGACCGGCAATAAGCTGACTGACAAATCGCCCACTTCCATATGATCGACCTTCAGGCGGCGGTTGAACAGTTCCAGCCAGCTGACTTTGACACGTGCATTGGCGGCAACAACCTTAACTTCTGGTGTATCAATAAGCAAGCGTTCAAGCTTCAGGCCACTCCAGATAGTGCCTTCCACCGGCCCCAGCTCTCCGCCCACCTGCGCAATCACATTACGCAATGTCCAGCGGCTGCCCGCACTGGTACCCAGTGCCCAGAACAGGAAGCAACCCACACAAAACAAGACCAGCAAGGTTGCCGGCTTCCAACGTAACAATTTCCTGAAATGGCGGCCAATCCTGCTCAAAATGCAACCCCTAAAGAAAAATGCAGCCTTATTTTTCGGTCGCGCTGCCCCCAGGCCAAGTCCAGTGACAATGGCCCGGCCGGTGTTTTAACCAGCGCACCCACACCATAACCCAGGGCTATGTCCATTTCCCGGAAAGAAGGTGCCGCATCACCGGCATCGACAAAAACGCTCATGCCAAAACGTTCATCAAAAAAATGCATGTACTGTGCACTGATTACCGCCAGCGAGCGGGCACCCACAATGGCATTGCCCGTATCACGGCCAAGGCCATTATATTTATAGCCCCGAATGGTACGGGCACCCCCTGTTCTATAACCAAAGTCGTCGGGTATGGGGGTGTTTTTGGAACCCAGCACCTGACCGACTTCGGCCCTGAGCGTGATGACATCCCTTTTGCCAACCGGCCACCATTGCTGCCCCCTTAAACCTACCCGGGCAAAAGTCTGCCCCTTGTCAAGGGTTACCCCGGCGCCCAGATTAACCGCAACCAGGTTACCTTCCCGCGGATCGTACCGGTCATTGATGTCACGACGCAAGAACTCCCAGCTGCCAACCGCCGTCGGTAAAGAATAACGTGCTTCATTCTCACGCTTGATGGAATCATGCGCAATCAATAAACCCCAGTTGGTTTCATAATCAACCCGACTGGCCGGATCCAGTTTGAACTCGCGCTTGCGTTTCCAGCCCAATCCAAAACGAATCACATCTTCATTCTGGATATCGGAATGCCGGGCAATCATACCGACACTATCGCGCGACCCGTCATAGTTGGGTGGCAAGGTAAAATCAAGAAAAGCTTTCTGGCTGTCAAAGTCGACCCCCGCACCCGTTTCCATAATTACCGGCAGCCCCCACACCACATTTTGGGTATACATGCCTTCCAGCCGGATACCACTGGCATCGTCAACCCCGATTGAACCGGCAATCGAGCGCGCCGGGCCTTCGGTGACACGTACGGAAACGGGTAGTTCCACCTGTTCCATTCCATATACCTCGGAGCCTTCGGGGGTTTTCAGGGAAACGAATGCCCCCCTGAA
>JAAYHN010000111.1 GCA_012735395.1 Alcaligenaceae bacterium
CTAGACCCCCCTGAAGGGTCGTTCGAGACCAGGACGTTGATAGGTCAGGTGTGTAAGTGCAGTAATGCACTCAGCTAACTGATACTAATTGCCCGTGCGGCTTGATCCTATAACTCTGCAGGTTATATATACTGCTTAGCCTAGCGTTCAAGTGTCGTTCAAAAATCAAATCGTGTCCCATGAAAACATCATGGCCACGTCAATCCCAACACCACAAACTCATCGCAATTACCCCACACAATTACCCACACTGTGCTTCTTCCAAATTGCTAACTGCATACACAGCAGTAAGCCATACCAGCTTACGCTTGACGACCATAGCAAGGTGGACCCACTCCTTCCCTTCCCGAACAGGAACGTGAAACGCCTTAGCGCCGATGATAGTGGATGGACATCCGTGAAAGTAGGTCATCGTCAGGCTCTTTATTCCAAAAAAGCCCTTCAGCTAACACTGAAGGGCTTTTTTATTGCCTGTCAAATTTTGATGCGATTGATAACAGTGCTAAACTGGTTGATTAAGAACGCATAATAAATTCGTTGTGAATTTGTTCGGTACAGGTATTATTTATGAGTTCAATGCATATAAAGCCAGCGCTATCAGGTAAAAACAAACCGGCAAATGAAAATAGCAAACCGGTTTCAAACCTGGGCCGTCCTACCGCCGATCAGGCAAAGGAAATCCGTAGCCGTATTATTCATGCCGCTACCCTGGTCATGAGCCAGAAGGGCTATGCCGGCAGCAGCATGGACGATATTGCCATGGCAGCAGGGGTCACCAAGCGTACTATTTATACCCGTTTTGCCTCCAAGGAAGCTGTCTTTCTGGCCCTGATTACAGAAAATGCGGCCCATATTACCAATTCATTTGTACCCCCTGGCAATATTAAAGAACCTTCTGAATACCTTGAAGAGTTTGCCTGGCATATATTGAATGCCTTGCTATCGGGACAGAATCCGGCCCTGATGAAACTGTTGGCCTCTGAAAGCATTCGCATGCCCGTACTGGCTGAAGTGACCCAGCAAAGCCTGGATCAGCTGGTTTCTTTTATTCAGGAACCGCTGGAGAAAATCATTGGAAAAAGTGTTGGTGCGGCTTATTTGACGTGGGCGGCAGAGATTTTTATTTATCTGGTTATTAACCCGTCAATTGGCCTGGCAATCTGTAATAAGCAGCCACCCTCGGAAGATTCGTTGCGTTTACATAATAAACGTGCTGTTAAGCTCTTTCTGAATGGGGTTCGCGGGGCGGCTGATGATTGATTTTAAAAAATAAGCGCTTGAAGCCCGGATCCGCTTCCGGTAGTGCCCATTAATAAAGAGGCAGTAAATAAGGAGGCAGAAACAGGGTATGTTTTTCAGGCCATCTGGCTGAGCGTTTTTCTGAATCTGTTCAGGGAAAACAGGAAAAAAACCGCACCAATAATAAACAGGGCCAGAAAGGCGGGCCAAACCACGTCAAAGCCCGCACCACGATACAAAATGGCCTGCCCCAATGAAACGAAATGGGTGGTGGGGGCCGCCAGCATGATGTCCTGAACGAATTGGGGCATGCTTTCCCGTGGTGTGCTGCCACCTGACAACATTTGCAATGGCAATAATATGAGAACCATTAACAGGCCGAATTGTGGCATGTTGCGTGCAATGGTAGCTAAAAAAATACCCATTGAGGTGGTGGCAAACAAATGCAGGGTTGCACCGGCAAGAAAAAGCAGGACCGAGCCTTCAATAGGTATACTAAGCATGTCTTGCACCACAAACTGTAATGAGCCGGCAGCAGCCAGCAAAACCACCAACCCCATCGACCAGATTTTGGAAATCATGATTTCCGCAGGGGTAACTGGCATAACCAGTAAGTGTTCGATCGTGCCATGTTCGCGCTCACGAATGAGGGCAGCCCCCGTCAAAATAATGGACAACATGGTAATACTGTTAATGATTTCCATCAGGGCGCCAAACCAGGCCCGTTCCAAGGTGGGGTTAAAGCGCATTCTCATGGCCAGCTCAATGGCCTGCGGTTCATTGGAACGGTAGCGTTGTACAAATTCGCCAATTTCACCATTAATAATTTGCTGGATATTGCCACTGCCCGTAAATGCCTGTGACATGCGGGTGGCGTCAATATTCAGCTGCAGCTCGGGCTGTTTGCCGGCCAGTACGTTTTTTTGGAAATCGGGTGGAATATTAAGTACAAAAGTAAACCTGCCTTCATCCATGCCGGAATCCATTTCATGAATGGAAATTAATTGGGGCGGTGAAAAACGTGGCGGGTAAAAACTGCTGATAATACGGCCTGACAGGGGGGAGCGGTCTTCATCTACAATGGCAATTGGCGCACCATGCAGGGTTTCCGGCATGGCGGTGGCGGCCGTGTAAACGGAAAAAGTAAAGGTATAAATAATCAGGAACAGCAGAATGGGATCCCGGATCAGGCTCCAGAGTTCTTTGGTTCCCAGGCGATAAATGTTTTTTAAACCGGGCATGATTATTTATCCTGTTTTCTTAACAACATAATGGCCATGGCCAAAATAAAGAGGGCGCCCAGCAGGATAGGCAGGTAATAATCTGCCAGATCAAAAAAGCCAAGCCCCTTGTTAAAAATACCCCGGCTAACCATCAGAAAATACGTTGTGGGGAATACATTTCCGATAAAGGCGGCCGCCCCTTCCTGCGATGAGACGGGATTTAGCAAGCCTGAAAACTGGATGGCTGGCAAAAGTGTGCCCACCATGGTAAAGAACATGGCGGCAATCTGGCTTTTGGTAAATGAAGAGGCGAACAGGCCAATGCCCGTCGCAAATAAAACATAAAGAAAAGCGGCCAGGCACAGGGCCAGAAAATTGCCCTTTACAGGTACATCAAAAACCGTGACCGCCAAAAATGCCATAAGCAGGAAGTTCATCATGCCCAATACAACATAGGGAACCTGTTTGCCCAGCAGGAATTCGCTACGTGTGACTGGGGTGACATATAAATTCGTGATAGAGCCAAGTTCTTTTTCCCGTACCACGGACAGGGCTGACAGCATGGCCGGAATCATCAGCAACAATAGTGGAATGACCGCAGGTACCATGGCAGGCAGGCTTTTGACATCGGGGTTATAGCGAAAACGGGGTTCTATGGTTGCCAGGACCATATTGGACATATCCACCCCCAACCTTTCCCTTGCCATTGTGGCAAGCCAGCTTTGATGCATGCCAAGGGCATAGCCCTGAACGGTTTCTGCCCGTTGCGGGTTGGCCCCGTCTGCCCAGGCACCAATTTCTACATTCACACCCCGTTTAATGTCGCGCGCAAAACCGGGCGGGATTTCCAGTGCCAGTGAAATTTCACCGCTGCGCATGCGTTGGTCAAGATCTTCATAGTCTTTAATGGGGGGCTTTTCTATGAAGTAACGGGAGCCGGATAAATTCAGTGCGTAATTCTGGCTGAGTGTGGTTTGGTCCCGGTCCAGTACGGCAAAGGTCAGGTCTTCGACGTCCATGCTAATGCCATAACCCATGATGAACATAAGTAATGCCGTGCCCAGCAGGGCAAGGGTGCGGCGTACCGGGTCACGTTGCAATTGCAGGGTTTCAAGCCGGGTATAGCTGAATGCCCTGGCAAAACTGAATGTTTTTCTGCGGGGCGGTGGCGGGTTTTTGGGGGCCTGTGGTTTGCTTTCTGTGATGTTTTCCGTGAGTTCTGCTGTTTTGCCATTTGCCGGGGATAGGGCTGTATTACTTGCTTCGGCTGTTTTTTTGCTTTCTTCCTGTTTAACGGCATCTTCCAGATAGGCAATAAACGCTTCTTCCAGATTTTGGGTGCCACGTTTTTGAATGAGTCCTGCCGGGGTGTCACTGACCAGGACTTTGCCCGCGTGCATGAAGGATATCCGGTCACAACGCTCGGCCTCGTTCATGAAGTGGGTGGAAATGAAAATGGTGACCCCATCCTTGCGGGCAAGGTCTATCATGAGCTCCCAGAAAAGGTCCCGGGCAATCGGGTCAACGCCCGAAGTGGGTTCATCAAGAATCAGCAGCTCGGGCTCATGGACAACCGCGACAGCCAGGGAAAGGCGCTGGCGGATACCCATGGGTAATTTATTGGGCAGGGCATTAGTGACCTCTTCAAGGCCAAAACGCGTGATCATTGCCTGTACCCTGGCGGGAATTTCGGCTTCCGGCACCCTGAAAAGGCGGGCATGGAGCACCAGGTTTTGCATGACAGTGAGCTCACCGTACAGGGAGAATGACTGTGACATATAACCCACCAGACGGCGGGTATCCATGTCTTTGGGGTTTACTTCCTTACCAAACAGCCAGGCTTTGCCTTCACTGGCCTCAAGCAGGCCGGTTAGCATTTTCATGGTGGTTGATTTGCCACAACCGTTGGAACCCAGAAAGCCAAAAATCTCACCTCGCCGGATACGGAAATTGACGTGGTCGACCGCCACAAAATCACCGAAGCGCATGGTTAAATCCTGTGCTTCAATGGCTATTTCGGCTTGGCTGTCATTAAAAGGAGGAATGACAATGGCACGGTGATTGGCCTGTTTTTCTGCCGGTAACAGTTTAATAAAGGCTTTTTCCAGGGATCGGGTGCCGGTTTGTTCGTGCAATTCGGCAGGCGTGCCGGTGGCCAAGATTTTCCCTGCATCCATGGCAACCAGCCAGTCGAAACGGTCGGCTTCTTCCATGTAGGCCGTGGCCACAATCACGCTCATTTCCGGGCGCTTGCTGCGGATGTGGTTGATCAGGTCCCAGAACTGGTTGCGGGCCAGCGGGTCAACCCCGGTGGTGGGTTCGTCCAGGATTAGCAGGTTAGGGTCATGAATTAAGGCACAACATAAACCCAGTTTTTGTTTCATGCCCCCGGACAGTTTACCGGCAGGCCTGGACAGGAAAGGATATAAACCGGTACTGCGGGTCAGCTCGTCGATCCGGCTGCGACGTTCCTGCTCATTATGACCGAACAGGCGGCCAAAGAATTGCAGGTTTTCTTCAATGGAAAGCGTGGGATAAAGGTTTTTACCCAGCCCTTGCGGCATATAGGCAATATGTGGGCAAACCCGGTTGCGATGTGTGGCGTTGGCCATGCTGCCGTTTAGAACCTGTACCGAACCGGTCTGAATGGCACGTGCCCCGGCAACCAGTGAAAGAAGGCTGGATTTACCTACGCCATCGGGGCCAATCAGGCCCACCATGACCCCGGCCGGGATATCAAGCGTGACCGAGTCCAGGGCAAAGGTTTTGCCATAGCGCAGGCTGACGTCCTGTAAACGGGCGACCGGTGCATTCATTGTTTACTCCGGCAGTTTTATTTGCAGATGTTCTGGCCATGCCTGATTTTTATCCAGTTTGATCCATGCCATGCCGGGCAGGCCTGTTTTGACCTGCTCAAGGTGTTTTTGCAGCAGTTCGGGGGCTATGCGTGCCTTAACGCGGAACATGAGTTTTTGGCGCTCGCTGGCCGTTTCCACGGTTTTGGGAGTGAATTGGGCGGTACTGGCCACAAAAGAGACCTTGGCCGGAATGACATATTGGGGGGCCGCGTCCAGCACAATATGGACATCGGTATCAAGCGCTATCCTGCCCGCAACGGTTTCAGGAAGGAAAAACGTCATGTAAACATCGTTCAGGTCAATGACATTAAGTACTTTGCCGCCGGAACCCAGTACCTCTCCGGGTTGGGCAATGCGAAACTGGATGCGGCCGTCACGGGGGGATTGCAGGATACTGTCATCAATATCGGCCTGGACCCGGGCAATGGCAGCCTGTACCGCAATGACGGCCGATTCAGCGCCGGTTACCTGGGCCTTGGCGGCTTCAATGGCGGCCAGCGCGGCAGCGACCTGTGCCTGTGCCGCCTTGACACCGGCTTCGGCGCTGGTGACAGCGGCACGGTCGTCATCAAGAATCTGTTTGGGGGTGGCGCCACGTGAGGCCAGGTTTTCAGAGCGGGCCAGGCGTTGTTTGGCCAGGGTAAACTCGCTTTCCCGTTGAGCGACTACCGCCAGGGCCGCTGCTTGGTCGCTTTCCCTGGCGGCAACCTGGGCTTTGGCAATGCTGACATTGTTACGCGCCTGTTGCAGCTCGGCCTGGGTTTGTTTCAATTGGGCATCAAGGGTATCGGTTTGCATATGGGCCAAGGGTTGCCTGGCTTTGATGAAATCTCCTTCGTTAACCAGAATGTCCTGGATGCGGCCGGCAAGCTTGGTGGAAATATCCAGCTCGGTTGCCTCGATGCGCCCATTGCTGCCAATGAAATGTTCTTGGGCGTTATTGGACTCGTGTTGTTTCCAGTAATAAGTACCGGCAAGCAGGGCAAAAATAATAATTCCGATAGCAACTAACAGTTTTTTGGAAGAGGGGGCAGCCATTGTTTAACTCTGGAATTAAAAAGAAGAAGGGGAAATCAGAATGTACTTCTGAAACTTATTATTGGGTCTTGTTTACATGCACCGGTTTGGTGGCGCTAATAACCAAACACTTCAATTGCTTTCTGGATAATGACGTAAATCATGATGAGCAAACCCACCCCCATAGTGACAACGCCAGGATTGTGGTCTTTGATGCCAATACCGATAAGGGAAATGATAACGCCTAGAATAAAGATAAGCAGTAAAGGGGATTCACTTAAAAACATGATGGATCCTTATTTAAGAATGCAAGGAAACAAATACTTGCAAACTTATTCTAACAGTTAATATTGTTTTGCAGGGAGTTGAATATTCAGGTATTCAGATAAGTATACTTTCTGGTTTCATTATAGAGAGCCAAGGCAGTCAAGGTCAATGAAAACGGGGTTGATGCAATAAATGATTGGGCCCTGAATAAAGAAACAGCCCTCATACGGGGCTGTTTCTTTATGACTGCAAATAGGCGATGTGGGCTGTGACACTAGGCGTGTTGCACCAGCTTTCTGAGCAGGGTGGTGGCGCCTTGCGGTGACTGGTTTTTCCGGCTGACGGTAGCCGCATTTTTCCAGCGCTCTTCCGGAAAGTGCTCTGCTGCCAGGGCGCTGCTGAACCCGCAACTTAGCAGGGCGCTGAATTGATCGGGTAAAACATGGCCGCCAGCGCGGATATCGCCCTTGAAGCCAAATCGCTCATGAAGCAGCTTGCCCTGGGTAAAGCCACGACCGTCCCTGAATTTGGGGAAATCAATTAAAACAATATCTACCAGCGGCAAAAGTGATTCAATTTCAGTCAGGTTCGTATCCGGGCTCAAGCGGATACCTTTACGAACTGTTTTGTTACTTATTTCATCCCAGCGGTCAAGGTCAACCACTACATCGGCATTTTCCGGAATAGTATCTTCCTGCCCGACATATTGCCAGTGATCTTGCGTATACTGGCCTGATTTATTTACTAGCAACATTGAGTGCCTCCTTGAAAGGTGCTGCGCCAATGCGATGATAAGTCTGGATAAAGGTCTCATCTTCGGCACTACGCTCACGCAAATAGATATCTATAATTGCTTCTATGACTAATGGAACATCTTCATAAGTAACGGAAGAGCCCAGGATTTTTCCCACCACGGCATTTTCATCGGCAGAACCACCCAGCGTGATCTGATAGAATTCTTCGCCGTTTTTATCAACACCCAAAATGCCAATATTGGCGACGTGGTGGTGGGCACAGGCATTGATACAGCCGGAAATGTTCAGGGTGACCTTGCCAATGTCATGCTCGACATTTTTCTTTTCAACCATGAGCGCAATGCGTTGCGATACGGGAATTGAGCGTGCATTGGCCAAGCTGCAATAGTCCATGCCGGGACAGGAAATCATGTCGGTAATCAGGCCGATGTTATCGCTGGCCAGTTTGGCCTCACGCAGGCGCTTCCATACGGTGTACAGGTCCGCTTTTTTGACATGCGGCAAAACCATGTTCTGTTCATGGGTGATCCGGACTTCATTCATGGAGTAATGTTCTGCCAAAGAAGCAACCAGGTCCATTTCATCGGCCGTGATGTCACCGGTAATGCCACCGGCGGGTTTCAATGAAATGACGGCACTGATATAACCGGCCTGTTTATGCGGGTGGGTATTTTGTTTGACCCAGCGGGCAAATGCCTTATCGTTCGCAAGCGCTTCTTCATAGGAAGGCGTGCTGTCGGGCAGGCTTTCAAAAACGGGTTTGACAAAACGGGCATCAAATTGTGCAACCAGCTCATCGTGAATAAGCGGCCTGTCATCAGGCAGGGCGGTAAATTCATCTTCAATCATTTTGATGAAGTTTTCCGGTTTCAATTCGCGTACCAGTATCTTGATGCGGGCTTTATAAAGGTTGTCACGACGGCCCAGTGCATTGTATACACGCAGAATCGCTTCAACGTATTTCAGCAGTTCATGTTGTGGCAGCCAGTCCCTGACTTTGGTGGCCACAATCGGTGTCCTGCCAAGGCCACCACCGGCATAGATGGCAAAACCGATTTCACCGGCTTCATTCTTTAATACCTGGATGCCAATATCATGAAAACGGATGGCGGCACGGTCATTGGGGCTGCCGGTAATGGCAATTTTGAATTTACGGGGCAGGTAGGTAAATTCAGGGTGGTCGGTAGACCACTGGCGCAAAATTTCTGCATAAACCCGGGGGTCTATGTCTTCATCGAAAGCGGCACCGGCGAATTGGTCGGTCGTGGTATTGCGGATACAGTTGCCGCTGGTTTGGATGGCATGCAGGTCAACGTCTGCCAGTTTGGACAGGATTTCCGCCGCCTGGTCAAGGCGGGGCCAGTGAAACTGCAGGTTCTGGCGGGTCGTGAAGTGTCCGTAACCTTTGTCGTAAGTACGGGCGACATAGGCCAGTTGCTTGAGCTGTTCGGCACTTAAGGTGCCATAAGGAATGGCAATGCGCAGCATATAGGCATGCAATTGCAGATACAGGCCATTCATTAAACGATAGGTTTTGAATTCGTCTTCGCTAAGTTCACCTTTCAGGCGGCGTTGTACCTGCTGCCCGAAAAAAGCGGCCCGGTCTTTCAGGAATTCATGTTCCTCTTCGTCGTATTGGTAAATGCCGGCCTGGCGGTTGGCCTGACGGGGTTGCAGAGTTGGGTCGTAATAAGGATTGCCATTGCCTTTGTCACCGGCCTGCTTGCCCAAATCAGGGCGTACGGAAGGGCCTTTGCTACGAATGCGTTCTTTGTAATCTGAAGGTACCGGGATGTTGTCCTGGTATTCGGCCGGCAATTCCTGGATGCCAGTCACAAAATTTTCCCGGTCACTTTTTTGGGCAAGCAAGCGGGCCTGTTCAATGGTTTGTTCATTGAACAGGGTGGCGGATTCCAGGTCTTCGACCCAGTCCTGGTTTGATCCCAGCCATACAACAACGCCATCGTGTAGGCGGTTGGCTGAAAATAGTGTCCATTCTGGCGAATGACTCATTGATTAACTCCTGGAGAACCACTTTGCGTGGCATAGAACCCGATGCGATCTATATAAGAATAGGTAATATAAATATATCTATAATTAATATTCATGCATGGGCTGCATAAAAATAAATTTTTTTTATACTTTATACTGTTTTATGCATTTGCGCTATATAGACAATATGAAAAAAAATCATAAGTAATAAAGGATAGCTTATAAGGGATTTAACGCTTGCTGTTTGCGCTTAAAAATTTGTCCAATTGGTTGGCGAAAGTTTTGCGGTCAGCCATGGAAAATTCTTTCTGTTTACTGGTTTCAATACCCATATCACGCAATTCTTGCATCATGTCGCGCATGGTTAATCTTTCACTGATTGTATCTTTGGTATGGCGCTCACCATGCGGGCTTAATACATGGACATTATTATTAATGACTTCAGCGGCCAGTGGTATGTCGGCGGTAATAACCAGGTCATCGGCCCGGGCGTGGGTGACGATGTAGTTGTCTGCCACATCAAAACCTTTGGGAACCTGCCTGGAGGCAATATAAACCGAAGCGGGCACCTGTAAGGTTTGATTGGCAACGAGGGTTGTTTTAACCTGCCAGCGCTGTGCCGCCTTGAAAAGAATTTGCTTGATTACAACAGGACAGGCGTCAGCGTCAACCCAGATTTGCATTGTGTTTCCAGTTTTAGAATAACGATTTACTGGCGTGCATTACGCATGCCTGCCACGTTTGCCGGCCGGGTACTGCGCCAGGGGTTGATGTCCAGTCCGCCCCTGCGGGTGTAGCGGGCGTATACAAACAGTTCGGCAGGTTTGCAGCGTTGCATGATGTCGCAGAAAATCTGTTCAACACATGACTCATGAAAGCCGTTGTGGTTGCGGTAGGAAATAATATATTTAAGCAGGCTGGCGTGATCTATGGGCTGGCCGGTATAGCTGATTTGCAGGCTGGCCCAGTCGGGCTGGCTGGTAACCGGACAGTTGGATTTCAGCAGGTTGGAAACCACGGTTTCTTCAATGGTATTGCCTGCCGTGCATTGCAAGAGGCTGGCATCGGGCTCGTACTGGCTGGTTTCAATATCCAGTTCATCAATCAGGGTGCCTTGCAATTCCTGTATGCTTTCTGCATTGAAACGGGCCGGTTCAATAAGTTGCACTTCAACCGCTGCGCCACTGGCAGTGGCAAGATCCTGCTGCAGTAAGGCCAACAGTTTTTCTGCTGATTCAAGCCGGGTCTGGTTAAAGGAATTAAGATAAAGCTTAAAGGATTTTGATTCGATAATATTGGCAGAGGATGCCGCAAAGGTAAAACGCGCCAATGCCACCATGGGTTTGCCTTTATGGTTTAACCATGAAACTTCATAGGCATTCCAGATGTCGGCACCAAACCAGTTTGGCCGTGGTTGTATGCTTAAGCTTGCATGCCCGTTTGCACGGGGGATGGGAAACAGAAGCGTTGGGTCGTATTGCGTTGGGTATTGGGTTTCTTTGCCCAATGGCGCCTGATGGAGTTCACGGTTTGACATGCTTTACTAACTTTGAAAAAACAAATGGATTAATTCTGCGGTTGCATGAAAATGGTTTTATTACGGGAGACAGCGGTAATTTCCTGTGCCTGGAATGCGGTTTCGGGTTCAAAGTCGGGGAAGGTTTCCGCATCAAAAGCCTTGTCACCGTTTTCATCGGCCAGGCCAGTAGGTTTAAGGCCGGCAAAGTCAAACAGGTTGCGATCCATTAAATGGGAGGGGGCAACCGCAGACAGGGACTTGAAAATATTCCATACTTTTTTGGGGCTTTCCTTTTCCCAGGCGCGAATCATTTTATTGATTTCCTGGCGTTTCAGGTTTTCTTGTGAACCACATAAATTACAGGGAATAATCGGGAACTGTTTCAGTTCGGAATAGGCAATCAGGTCTTTTTCGGCAATATAGGCAAGTGGCCGGATAACCGTATGCTTGCCGTTGTCGGAAACCAGCTTGGGCGGCATGGTTTTGAGTTTGGCGGCATAGAACAGGTTCAGGAAAAACGTGGCCAGGATGTCGTCACGGTGATGGCCCAGGGCAATTTTGGTGGCACCCAGTTCTTCGGCAACGCGATATAAAATACCACGGCGCAGGCGTGAGCACAGTGAACAGGTGGTTTTGCCTTCGGGAATAACACGCTTGACAATGGAATAGGTGTCCTGGTTCTCGATATGGAAAGGGACACCGATTTTAGTCAGGTATTCGGGCAGGATATGCTCTGGGAAGCCGGGCTGCTTCTGGTCCAGGTTAACCGCCACAATATCAAACTTGATGGGGGCTCTTTTTTGCAGTGTCATCAAGACATCAAGCATGCTGTATGAATCTTTGCCCCCCGACAGGCAAACCATGACCTTGTCGCCGTCTTCAATCATGTTGTAGTCAACAATGGCGGTTCCGGCTTCACGCATAATGCGCTTGCTTAATTTGTTGTTGTCCTGTTTGCGTTTTGCCTCGGCGGTACTGTTTGCCATAACGGCTTGCTCTGTATTCATGACTCTCTTCCGGCGACCACTTCAATGCCTACTTCTTCACAATCGGCAAAGGCCTGTGGTTTACTGATTCTTAACATCACTTTCTGTACTTCAGGGAAGTCTTGCAGTAAGCGGTTGGCAATCATTTCACCCAGTGACTCTACCAGGTGAACATGTCCTCGGGTGGATTCTTCAATAATGGCTTCACGCAGCTTGCGGTAATCAAGAACGCTGTTGATATCGTTGTCATTGAGCTGTTTGGGGCTGTTGATATCAATTTCTGCATTGATATGCAGGGGCTGGGTGGCACGCAGTTCGTGGGCAAGAATGCCTATGCGGGCATCAAGGGCCAGTTTTGAGAAAAATATACGGCGGGTTGACATAGAATC
>JAAYHN010000112.1 GCA_012735395.1 Alcaligenaceae bacterium
CAGCAATATTGACATGTAAATACAATAAAGTAAAACAAACAGCGCCCCCTCTTTGCGGCTGACCGTTTTATGGCTTCTGAAAACAGGTATACAAATTAAAGTCACCGCTATCATTAAAGGAATATCAATCCAGAGAATATCTGAACCCACATGGATCCCCCCGGGAACAGCCAGAACGGTAACCCCTAAAATAAACAGGATGTTATAAATACCACTGCCCAGCAAATTGCCAATGGCAACATCCCTGTCATTCTTGATGGTAGCCAGCATGGTGGTAACCAGCTCGGGTGATGAGGTTCCAAAGGCAACAATCGTTAAACCAATAATGGCATTGGAAATGCCAAAGCTCTCGGCAATGGTAACCGCGCTATCCACCAACAGATTGGCCCCAAAAATGGATAAAGCCATACCTGCGCATAAAACCAGCAAGTTCCATAATTTACTTTTGGCAGTCCATGTAGTAATAACTTTTTCGGCACCGAACTCTTCGGCAAATTCATGCTGAACCGCAACCGGTTCTTTTTTACTCCGGTAAATCAGTACCAGTGTATAAAGTATGGCCAGTCCTACAAAAACACCGCCTTCAAAACGGCTGATTGTGCCATCCAGCGAAAAGAGCAGCAAAAGCATGGCACAGAAAAAAATCATGGGCAAATCCATTTTCAGGCTTTGGCTATGAATAGGTAATGCCCTGATCGCGGCACTTAAACCTAAAATAAAAAGAATATTGAACAGGTTGGCCCCAATCACGTTACCAACCGCCATTTCCCCTTTGCCACTTAAGTTGGCCGTTAAACCAACCGCCAGTTCGGGTGTGCTGGTACCAATCGCGACAATGGTGAGCCCGATAATAATTGGCTTGATCCGAAGCATAATGGCAATACGCTTGGAACCCTGCAGGATCATTTCGGCCCCCAAAATAACAATGATCAACCCGGCCACAAAAATTACTGCAGGATGAAATTGCATTCACTTCTCCATCATTCGTAAAAACAGTTTTCTGATTTCACTAAACCAGAGAACAGTACTACCCATTAAAATGCACATACCCCATTGCCCCAATGTTAACGGCACGGTATTAAAAGCAATATTCAGAAATTCAAGATGCACCACGGCAATTTGCAGTAACACAGACAGCACAATAGCCCCTAATAGCCAGGGGTTAACAAACATATGGGTAAAGGCACTGCTTAATTCCGAACGGGCATTGAAGCAATTGAACAACTGGGCAAATACCAATACGGTAAAACCGGCCGTGCGGGCAAGATCCAGACTTTCATTGCCTTCAATCATGCCGCCCGGCAAATAAAAATCAATCGTAAACAAAGTGGCAAAACTCATGACCAGACCAACCAGAAATACCCCTAACCACATCCGGCCATTTATGGTACGCTCTGTGGGGCGACGCGGTTTGCGTGCCATCACATCTTCGGTTTCAGGGTCCAGCCCCATGGCCAAGGCAGGGGCTGAATCTGTAATGAGGTTAATCCATAAAATCTGGGTTGCCAGCAAGGGAACCACAATCCCCCCGTTTCCGGCATACAGCCCCAACACCCCGGCACCCACAACGCCCAGGAACACCGTAAGCACCTCCCCCATATTGGAAGATAGCAAATAACGCAAAAACTTACGGATATTGTCGAAAATATTCCGGCCTTCCCGTACGGCTGAAACAATGGTGGCGAAGTTGTCATCGGCCAGAATCATTTTGCCGGCTTCCTTGGTGACCTCGGTGCCGGTCACACCCATGGCTATGCCAATATCGGCAGACTTCAGTGCAGGTGCATCATTCACGCCGTCGCCGGTCATGGCAACAATCTGACCCTGTGCCTGCAAGACATCTACAATGCGCTGTTTATGAACAGGGGCGACCCGGGCAAAGACGGAAACCTTGCTGACCGCTGCCCTGAATGCCTCTTCATTTAATTTATCCAGTTCCTGTCCGGTCAGGGCGGTTTCATTGGCCGAAATAATACCCAGTTCCTGGCCTATCCGTGCCGCCGTTCGCGGATGATCGCCGGTAATCATGACCACCCGGATACCGGCCCGCTGCGCCTCCTGAATGGCTATGGCGGCTTCCTCGCGGGGCGGGTCAATAATGCCCACCGTACCCACAAAAACCAGGTTCTCTTCTAAAAAATCACTCTGCTCGATGTCTTCATTGTCGGCTAATGGCCGGTAAGCCACGGACAGTGTCCGGTAGGCAGCATCAGACAAACGTTCCACCTCTTCCAATGCCTTGTTACGCAAGGCCTTGGTAAACTCAACCACCTCTGTGCCTACGCGACAGTGCGTGCAGTGACTGAGCAGGACATCGGGTGCCCCCTTACTCATTAACACCAAACGGCCATCATGCTCATGATCTTTTTCAATGGTGGACATCATTTTTCGTTCAGAGCTGAACGGAATTTCCTTAACCCGTTCAAAACGCTGTTTACGACGTTCGGCAATATTGAATTTTTGCTCCGCAACCAGAAAGGCGGCTTCGGTAGGGTCTCCCTGGATTTCCCACTCACCTGCGGCATTAAGCCGCAAATCGGCATTATTTGCCAAGCTGCCACCGCTTAACAGCACGATTTGTTCTTCTTGCAAGCCCCCCGGCTCCAGTGCTTTGCCCTCATGGGTAACCGCACCGTCTGGTACATACCCCACCCCGCTGACAGTCGTACTGCCAGAGGCCGTATTAGCCTTGACAATGGTCATTTCCGAGCGGGTTAAGGTGCCTGTTTTATCGGAGCATATCACCGTAGCCGAACCCAGGGTTTCAACTGAAGACAGTTTTTTAACAATGGCATTGCGCTTGGCCATTTTCTGGACCCCCACCGCAAGTACCAGAGACAGAATAGCCGGCAAGCCTTCCGGGACGGCTGCCACCGCCAATGAAACCCCCAGTAGCAAAATACTAATGACATCAGAGGCACTGTTAATTTCACTCATTAACAATACGGTAATAACAACCACAATGGCAATTGCCACCACCGCCTTACCCAGCATACGCCCGATATGCCCGATTTCTTTTTGTAATGGGGTAACTTCATCTACCGTTTGATCAAGCATCTGTGCAATGGAACCCATTTCGGTATCCATCCCGGTTGCCGTTACGATAGCCTTACCCGTTCCCTGCACAATGGCCGTACCCTTGAAAACCATATTAAGGCGGTCACCCAATGGCAATACTTCATTCAGTTGCGCATCGTGCTTCAGGATAGCCTCGCTTTCACCTGTCAGGGAAGACTCCTGGATTTTAAGCGCAGATGCCCTGAGCAAACGTGCATCAGCCCCCACCGCATCCCCCTCTTCCAGCATCAGGATATCACCCACCACCAGATTGGTGCTGGGAATACGGCTAACTACACCATCCCGTAAAACCGCTGAGGTAACCTGCGTCATTTTGGCCAGGGCTGCAACCGCATTCTCGGCCTTGTTTTCCTGGGCAAACCCCAGAATACTATTGCCCATCACTATAATTAAAATAACCAGGGCATCAATAGGCCAGCCTGAAAACCCCTCTACCCCCCAGGCAACTAATGAAATGGCAATGGCAAACAGTAATAAATACACCAAAGGATCCTGGAATTGGGCCAAAAACCGCTGCCACGCAGAAACCGTTTTGCTTTGCCTGAGTGCATTGGGACCATCCCGATGTAATCGTTCGCTTGCCTGTGCGCTATCAAGACCGCTATCAGGATTGCCTGAAACTGCCTGCACGATTTCTTCAATACTTTGTATTGAAGGATCTTTCATATGGTTTCGCTTAGCCATTTCCTGCTCACATTTAAAAAATCATTTTTCCTGCAATTTCCAGTACATGAAATTATGATGTTTGCCAAATAACCGTTTAAATACCAATATGACTGCCAATACACAGCCAATTGATGAAGAAGCACTTAAAAAAAACATAACAATAATCTGGTAACGGATTGCCTGTTCAGGGTCTTGCCCGGCCAGAATTTGCCCTGTCATCATACCGGGCAAACTGACCAGGCCAATCACCATCATGCTATTGATGGTTGGCATCATGCCTGCCATAACCGCATTCTGGGCCGGATTACGAAATGCCTCCCAGCTAGTGGCACCTAAAGACAGCATCATTTCAATCTGGTCACGCTTTTGTTGCAATTCATGGGTGATACGGTCAAGCCCCAATGTCACACCCGTTAAGGTATTACCCAGAATCATTCCTATGATAGGTATGACATATTGTGGCATATACCAGGGTTGCACCTGCATGACCAGAATCAAGCCGATCAAAGCGATCAGCCAGGAAGGCAGCCATACCGACAACAGGGCATCAAACCGCATGCCGTCATAACGCACCCTGTTCCGGTTATAGGCTGCCAAACCGGCAATGACCGTCATGATGGCAACAATCCCCAGCACAACGTACCATTTATCGGCACTAAACACCCACTTGAGCACGTAACCAATCAGCAGCAGCTGCACCACCATCCTGACTGCGGCAATCAAAAGGCTTTTTTCCAGCTTCAGTTTCAGAAACAGGGAAATCAGGCCATTGGCCAGCACCAGCAAGGCCGCCATGGCAATATCAAAGTAGGATATTTCTATATATGAGGCCATTAAGTGATATCCGTGGTTAATTCACCCGCATTCATATTCCAGCGCTGGCTGGCAACCCGTTTTTTCTGGTCTTCATCATGACTGATCCAGACATAAGCCCGCGTATTTTTATGCATGGCCATCCATTGATCTATCAGTGACTCCACTTGCAGCGCCATATCCCTGTCAAGCGCTGACGTAGGCTCATCAAGCAACAATATGAGCGGATCCATTTGCAATACACGCAACAAACAAACCAGCTGCCCTTCCCCACCGGATAAATCAGCGGCATTTTTTTGCAGAAAACGGTCTGGTTTCCCCATAAGCGCCAGAAGTTGGCTTATTTTCCCTGGATTGAAACGCATGCTGCGATTAATGGCCAAACCAAAAGGAAATACCAGGTTATCAAGCACTGTTCCCCTTAACAGAACCGGTCGCTGACGGATATAAGCCACTCGTGAACGGTATTGCGGGATATCCGCCTGTTTTACCAAGCTGCCGTTAAAAAAAATCGTACCCTTATCGGGTGTATCAAGCATGGCCAGCATTCTGCAAAAAACGCTTTTGCCAGAACCGGACGTGCCTGACAGGACAATCCGGTTACCTGAAGAAATGGTACATGACGCGGATTTAACCAGTATGACGTTACTCAGTGGATCTGTCCGGCTAATACCCTCTGCCCTGAGCAAGAGAGTATTATCACCGGACATTAACACTATCCAGCAAAATGGTTACGGGCCCGTCATTGGTAAGGGACACTTTCATATCGGCCCCAAACACACCGGTTGAAACCGGTTTACCCAAAGCGGCCTCAAGCGCCTGAACAAATTGGTTAAAAAATGGCAAGGCCATTTCAGGTCTGGCCGCTTTAATATAAGAAGGCCGGTTTCCCTTATGGGTTTCTGCCAGCAATGTAAACTGGCTGACGGCCAGAATATCAAACCCTTTATTAATAATTGACAGGTTCATGACACCCGCCTCGTCATCAAAAATGCGCAGCTGGGTTATTTTCCGGACAAGATAATCTATATCGCTTTTACTGTCATCAGCCGTAATACCCACCAGCAGCAACATGCCAGGGCCAATCTTCGCTTTCAGTTCACCGTCAACCCTGACACTGGCATCCAGCACTCTTTGCACCACAACTTTCATTTCCCGTTCACCTTTGCAAGGCCCAGTAAACAATATCATTATTAAGCCGTGTTACCGCGCGTCCAAACGCTTCTACCACCTCGGGCACCTGGGTACCTGCCACCGGTTCACTTGCTTCAAAATAGCGGCTGGCCATAACCGTCCCATTTTGCCCATTCATTAACGTTGCATCAAATTTGATAATAACAACTGGCTGCTCTTGATGATATTCAACCTGAAAAGCATCAAGGTCGCCACGTAAAACCAAATCGGCAAGCAGGTTATCGCGCTCACTGCCAACCGCTTTCAGTGACGATTTTTTTCTGAAGTCATGAATCAGCCTGTCACGAAAAACCAGCGCTGCCGAATCATTCCAGCGAACGCCCTGATAAACACTTAAGCGATTGCCTGACGGAATCACCGCAATTCGCCCGTCATCCAGAAATTGATTGGTATACGGCGTGAAAACCGTCAAAGATCGGCCAGACATTCCGGTCACCCGGCCACTGCTATCTGCAGATGTTTCCGCCACTGGCAAACGGTAAACCGTCACCGGGTCTGCCGATGGCAGGATAGAGCATGCCGTTAATAAAAAAACGACCGAAAAAATGAATGCGTTTCTGGACTGCCTTATCATGGCTTGAACTCCTGGATTTGGTTGCCACGTAAAAGATATTCGGAAGGATTGTCTTTCAGACGACGGATAATAAGCTGTAACTCACTGAAGGCATTCCTGAATTCAAGCAGGGCCGGGCCAATGCCTTTCAGGCCTTGCATGCCCTGCCCGATGGCCCCCTGATTGGCTTTAATCAGGCCCTGGATATTGGCACCGGCATCTTCCAGCGAACGCATGGCCTGACTGGCGCTTTGCAACACAGCGGCCCCTTGCTGGGAAACCAGCTGATTGGTATTGTTTACCAGGTCGGTCACAAACCCCATGGCACCATTAATCTGTTTAACCATCGTGGTCAGCTCCGTTAACAGGGCATCAACATTGTTATCCTGGCCTGATAAAAAGCCGCTGATGTTTTCTATATTGTCCAATGTTTTGCCCACCCGTTCTGCATTCTCATCAGACAAAATATTTTTGGCACTGACAATCAGCTCACTTAAGTTGGACATTAATGAGCCACCGTCATTCAACAGGGCGGACAGGGCCGAAGGGGTTGCGATAATAACCGGATCTTTGCCATCTATGCCTTGCAAGGGCGGACTTTCGGGCGTCCCACCACTAAACTCAATAACCGACAAACCGGTAATGCCCGTTATGCTCAGTTTCGCTTTGACATCCTGTTTGATGGGCACATTTGCCTGCAGCTTGACGCGCACCTGCACTTTACGCGGATCCTGGGGGTGCAATGACAATGAAACCACTTCACCTATTTTAATCCCGCTATACTGAACGGCACTGCCCGTAGACAAACCACTGACCCCTTCGTGGAATTCAACAATATAATTGCGGGTATTGACCGCCGAGGCCGATTTCCCGCCCAGCCACAGGGCAAACAGCAAGGCGGCTGCCGTACACACAACCGTAAAAATGCCAATTAGCACATGATGCGCTTTGGGTTCCATTCTTTATGACTCCTGGGACAATAGCTGCCCCGCATGATAGGCCGCCCTGCCACGGGGGCCATGAAAATATTCCTGTATCCAGGGATTATCCACTTTTTCAATTTTATCCAGGCTATCAACCGCCAACACCTTCTTTTCTGATAGCACTGCAACCCGGTCGCAAGCGGTATATAAGGTATCCAGGTCATGGGTTACCAGAAAAATGGTCAGCCCCAGTGCCTTGCACAAGGTCATGATAAGGTGATCAAAACTGGCAGCCCCGATTGGATCAAGACCTGCTGTGGGTTCATCAAGAAACAGAATGGCCGGGTCCAGTGCCAGCGCCCTTGCCAAAGCCGCACGTTTTACCATGCCACCGGACAGGTTGGAAGGATATTTATCGCATGCATTGGCAGGTAACCCGGCCAGCGCGATTTTCAGGCGGGCTATTTCTTCGGCATCTCTTCGCTTCAGGCCGGCCTGTTCAATTAAGGGAAAAGCGACATTTTCAACAACCGTTAAAGAAGAGTACAGGGCACCACGCTGAAACAGCACCCCGAATTTTTTTTCCACCTCGGCCCGTTTGGCTTCAGGCAGTTCGGACAGGTTCTGGCCAAACACCCTGACACTGCCTGATGCCGGCCTGAGCAAACCAACAATGGAACGCAGCAATACCGACTTGCCCGTACCTGAACCCCCCACTACCCCCATGATTTCTCCCTGGTAGACGTCAAGATCCAGATCCTGGTGCACCACATGCGTACCGAAACTGTTAACAAGATCCCTGACCTCAATGACAACGGAAGGGTTTGCAGGCGTACCGTTTACCATCCCATCTCCATAAAAAACAGGGCGGCCACCGCATCAAGCAAAATAACCATAAAAATACTTTGCACCACACTGGAGGTTGTATGCTCACCGACCGATTGGGCACTGCCATCAACCTTGAAACCTTCAAGGCAACCAATAATGGCAATAACAAAAGCAAAAAACGGGGCTTTTGCCATACCAATCCAGAAATGCCTTGCCGGCACTTTGTCACTGATGATATCCATAAACATGACCGGTGAAATATCAAGGCTTAAGGCACATACCGCCATCCCCCCCAAAATACCTGAAATCATGCCCAGAAAAGTAAGGATGGGCAGGGAAATAAGCAAGGCCAGCACCCGTGGCAAAACCAGTAACGTAATCGGGTTAAGCCCGGATGCCTTAATGGCGTCAATTTCTTCATTGACTTTCATGGAGCCCAGCTGGGCCGTAAAAGCACTGGCGGTACGCCCGGCCATTAAAATGGAGGTAAGCAGAATGGCAAATTCACGTAAATTTGAAAACGCGACCAGATGCACGGTATAAACACTGGCCCCGAATTCTGCCAGCACCGTTGCCCCAAGGAAAGCAATTACGGCACCTACCATGAAAGTAAGCAACATCACAATGGGTACGGCATTCAGGCCACTGCTTTCTATTTGTGCCACCACGGCGGTAAAGCGCCATTGACGGGGGCGCCAAAAACTGCGAAACAATGCTTCAAGCGTGATGCCAGCAAAGCCCAAAAGCAGGATGAATTGCTGCCAGATACCTTCTATGGACTGCCCGATATGACCGAAAAACGCTGGCAACACACCGGTTTTTTTTACATTGCCGGTAGACCCGGCTTGCGCCAGGGCCTGTGCAACCGTCCCAAGAAGGCTTTTCTTTTCTGGGGCAAGCTGGCTGTTTGCCTGGAGCAGGATATGGATATTTTCCGGGCCCAGTAACTGGATTAAGCGGGAAGCGCCAACCGTATCCAGCATACCCAGGCCACTGATATCTATTTGCGTTTTTTGAGCAACAAACGGTTGCTTAAAACGGCCAGCCAGTTTTTCAAGCGCAGCAAAATTATCCAGTGTCCAGTCTCCCTGGATACATAGGTAATCGCCATCAGCACGTTGTTCTTTCTTTAAAAACGTAACCTGCATAGTGTCTGCGCCCAAAATAACCGTGATCGTATTATAACGTTGGCAAAAACTTTTAATTAAAATATAAATATAATTAATACTTTAATTCTAAAACCCGAGTTGGGCCCCTGCCCCCAGTAAGGTCGCCACCCCAAGGGCGGCGAAAATACAGGCCGCAATCGTATGCACCAGTTTCATGGGAATCCGGTTTGCCAGTTTATCGCCAATAAATACGGCAGGTACATCGGCAACCAGCATACCCAGCGTCGTACCAATTACAACCAGTATCGGGGCAGCGTAATGCACCGTCATGGCAACCGTTGCAATCTGGGTTTTATCGCCCATTTCAGCCAGGAAAAACGTAATTAAGGTCGCACCAAAAACACCCCATTTTTTCGCAATTTGCGTTTCTTCTTCTTCGATTTTATCGGGAATCATGGTCCAGATCGCCATCGCGATGAAAGACAGGCCCAGCACCCAGCGCAAAATATCAGGGCTGACTGCTGTCGCAATCCAGGCCCCCAACGCCCCCGCCAAGCCATGATTGACAATAGTGGCGGCAAGAATACCAAGAATAATGGGAACAGGTTTTTTGAAACGTGCAGCCAGAATAAAAGCCAGCAACTGGGTTTTATCACCGATTTCGGCTAATGCAACTACACCGGTAGAAACAAGAAGCGCTTCCATAATTTACACCAAGGCCGGAAAAAGACGAATGACTACTGTGCTTCTCCGGCCAAGTAAGGGAAGCACAATAATCAAAGGTCTTGCCAAGTTATGTAAACCGTTTACGCCATAGCGAATGCCAAGTATGTTGACGTAAACCTCTGGTAACAGAGAGGCTACTCCCCAATGAAGTGATCGAATTCTAGCACGCAAAACAAAGCAGAGGGTCGTTTTATATTCACTATATAAAAAAACCATTGGTTTGATAGCCTACCAAAAAACAAACATACTTAATATTTTAGAGGCCACCAAAACGCGTCAATACCGCTTAAGAATCATG
>JAAYHN010000113.1 GCA_012735395.1 Alcaligenaceae bacterium
AATATACCAGCCCAGCCCCCCTTCCCCTGAAGACGCCCCAAACACCAACTCTGCCGCAATCAGGGTGCGCCAGGCAAAGGCCCAGCCCACTTTCAGGCCTGACAGAATGGAAGGCAAGGCTGCAGGGACAAGGATTTGCATCACATAGGCCATGCCGCTTAAGCCATAATTGCGTCCGGCCATACGCAAGGTCGCTGGTACTCCCTGAAAACCCGCAAACGTATTCAGGGCTAACGGCCACAATACCGAATGCACCAGCACAAAAACAAGGCTGCCATTACCCAGGCCAAACCACATCAAGGCCAATGGCAATAAAGCAATGGCAGGCAAGGGATTGAACATGGCGGTAAACGTTGACAGAATATCACGCCCCAATTGGGTTGAAACCGCGACGCTTGTAAGCAGAAAAGCCAGCACAATCCCTAAAGCATAACCTTGCAGCAACACCCCAAACGAAACGCTCACCCGGTCAAACAGCTCCCCGCTTGCAATACCTTCGGTAAAAGCATGAAAGGTTTGTACAAAAGTGGGCAACAGCAGGTCATTAGCGGTAATGCGACCCACCAGCTCCCAGATAAAGGCTAATACCAGCAAAATAACGGTTTTGCGTATGCTTTCAATATGCCAGAGCCGCTGCCACAGGGGCCGCTTTTTCTCAAGCACAATTTGGCTGTTTGTTTCATGATTAAAGGGTTTAAGATCAATTTCATATTCGGGACGAACAGGAGGCTCACCCGGAATAACGCCATTGGTTGCATGGGATAAAGTACTCATAAAACTAGGCCTGCTCGTTGAATAATAAATGATGGATACGCTGGGCAGTTGCCTGGAACTCGGGACTGCCCGCACTGTCCAGGGAAAACTGGTGGCTGTTGATTTCCGCCTTAACCCGACCCGGGTGCGGTGACAGCAAGAGAATGCGGTTACCCAGCACCAGGGCCTCTTCAATGGAATGAGTCACAAACATCAGGGTAAATTTGGTGTCTTCCCACAAGGCCAGCAACTCCTCCTGCATTTTGCGACGGGTCAGGGCATCCAGTGCGGCAAAAGGCTCATCCATTAACAGGACTTTGGGTTCCATCGCCATCGCCCGCGCAATGGCAACACGCTGCTTCATGCCACCCGACAGGGTATGCGGGTAAGCATCAAAAAAACGGCTTAACCCCACCTTATGCAAATAATGCTCAGCCCGTTCAACCGCTTCTTTTTTCCCCAGGGTGCGAGACGCCAATAATGCAAACATCACATTCTGTTTTACCGTTTTCCATGGTGCCAGCTGGTCAAACTCCTGAAACACCACAACCCGGTCAGGACCTGCCTTGCGAACCACCTGGCCATCCAGTTCAATCGAGCCGGAACGGGGCGGTAAAAACCCCGCCACCGATTTCAGCAAACTGGATTTGCCGCAACCCGATGGCCCCAGCAAAATGAAGCGGTCAGAACCATACACATTGAAACTCACATCATGCGTTGCTCGCACAATGCTTTTGTCGGTTGCATATTCCAGATGAACATTCTTGACGGCCAGCAAGGGCTCCACCGTAGTAAAAAACGGTATTATCGGGTTCACCTCAAAACCGCCAGCAACGGCTGCCAATGCGCCATTATCCATAAAATCCGTTCGTGCCTGAAAGGGCAAGGTAAGACCGTGACTCATTTTTCTCAGCTCCCTGATGCATTGTGTGCATCGTCAAAGAAATAATCCTGGGCCGATGCGGGCTTGTTCTTGATGGCACCAACACGATGCATGAAATCAGCCAGGGTAAAGGTATTTTGTGGCGTCAGCTTGACGTCAATCTGGGGACTCTTGATGATTGCCAGCAACTGATCACGGTCTATATTGCTTTTATTGACCCGAAGATAAGCATCGGCCGCGCCTTCAGGATTGTTTTTAATATACCGGGCAGCCTCATCAAGCGCCGCAATAAAGGCCTGATAGGTCTTGGGGTTTTCCGTACGGTATTTTTCTGTTGCATATAGAACAGTTGCGGTAGACGGTCCACCCAATACGTCATAGGCTTCCAGCACCACATGGGCATTAGGGTTACCGGCCAGTTCCTGGTCCTGGAATGGCGGTGTCGCAAAATGCGCATTGATTTCCGTACCTTCTTTTAAAATGGCTGCTGTTGCTTCCGGATGCGGTAAAGTCACGGAAAGCTTATCCAGTTTGTTGAAGTTGTCATTCCCCCATTGTTTGGCCGCTGCCAGCTGCAGAATACGTGACTGCACGGAAACACCCGCATTGGGCAGGGCAATCCGGTCTTTTTCCGTAAAATCTTCTATGCTTTTTACATT
>JAAYHN010000114.1 GCA_012735395.1 Alcaligenaceae bacterium
CCTGTGGTAGTGTCAAAAATTTATTTTATGTTTAATCTTTATATTCGGTATAACTGATGCTGCGCTTGCGATTTGGTTTCAGGTGTTTCTTTTTTAAAATCCCTGCCTTGCGGTGTTCGGCACGGCGCCTTCTTGACTCTTTAGGGTCAAACACCAGTTTACGGTAAAGCTCAATGCGGTCACCATCGGACACAACATGGCCGGGAGGCTGTTTGATGCCAAAGATACCCATTCCCAGCGTGGCAATATCAATGTCCGGAAATTCGTTAGCCATACCACATAGATCAATGGCTTGGGCAATCGTTGTGCCTGGCGGAACCGATAAATTTGTGCGCCAGACATGGTTGGGTGAAACCGGAAAATAAACGGAAATATTCAATTCAACGGTCGCCATAACAGATCTGGGCCCGTTTGGTAAAGGAATCGATAAAGCTGTTGGCAATGCGGTTGAATACAGGCCCTACCAGAAGCTCCAATGCCTTGTTGTTAAAAGCGTACTCTAATGTAAAAAGCACTTTACAGGCATCTTCATCAAGGGCAATAAACTCCCATGTGCCGTTGAGTTTGGAAAAAGGGCCATCTATCAATTGCAGCTCTATTTTATCCGGGTAGGTATGCGTATTGCGCGTTGTAAAAGTTTGCTTGATTTTTGCCAGGCTGATTGTTACTGACGCCACCATGCCACCCTCAAATGTTTCCCTGATTGCGGCACCACCACACCACGGCATGAATTCGGGGTATTTTTCAACATCGGCAACCAGATCAAACATTTGACTGGCTTTATAAGGGAGAAGTACGGAACGTTGGACAGTATGCATTAGTATTTTTTACAGGGTTAAATCAAATGGTTGCTGAAAATATAAACGTTTGAGAATCATATTGCCAGAAATATCAATATCATGAGATAGTTTCATTTACAATACACCCTTAAACAAAACAGAGTAAAACAGTGCGAACCATATAAAAAAACCTATTTTAACGGTTCGTGCCAGGTAATAAAATAAATTATGAGCATTGCAGAAAATAGAAAAGCCCATCACGACTATTTTATAGAGGAACGCTTTGAAGCGGGCCTTGTACTGGAAGGCTGGGAAGTGAAATCCATACGCGCAGGAAGAGTCCAGTTAAACGAAAGCTATGTCATCGTTCGTGATGGTGAGCTTTTCCTGCTTAATTTGCATATCAGCCCACTGGCAACGGCCTCTACCCATATCCATCCCAATGCCACACGTACCCGCAAGTTATTAATGCACAAGAGTGAAATTAACAAATTGATTGGTAAAGTGGAAATCCGTGGTTACACCCTGGTACCGCTTAACCTGCATTTTAAAAATGGCCGCATCAAGCTTGAATTTGGTTTGGGTAAAGGTAAAAAACTTCATGACAAACGTGACAGCGCCCGCGATAAAGACTGGCAACGTGAAAAAGAGCGTCTCATGAAACACGATACCCGACGGCAGTAAAACACGCCAAATTAATATTTAAACCGTAGTTATTTCAGGGCGCAGCCATACAGCGCATATAAAAAAGCACTCATTAATTACATGAGTGCTTTTTCTTTATGCCAGGGAAATGCTTCAGGATGGCTTTTTATCAGTGTTTTTAATAATTGTCATGGCAGAAGCGATCATGCCCCCCATGTCAGATAAATTGCCGGGCAAAATCAGGGTATTGCCCTGCTTGGCCAGATTGCCAAAAGCTTCTACATAATTGTCTGCCACCTGCAAGTTAACAGCGGCAAGACCACCGGGCTGCTCAATAGCATGAGCAACTTTGGTAATGGCCTCGGCAGTTGCGGTAGCTATGGTTGTCACGGCCTTGGCTTCACCTTCAGCATTATTGATTTGGGCCTGTTTCTCACCTTCGGAACGGGCAATGGCTGCCTCACGTTCACCGGTAGCAATGTTGATCTGCTCTTGCCTGCGACCTTCCGAGGCGGCAATAAGGGCACGCTTTTCACGTTCAGCCGTAATTTGGGCCTGCATGGCACGCAGGATTTCACTGGGCGGGGTCAGGTCTTTAATTTCATAGCGCAATACTTTTACGCCCCAGTTGGTGGCGGCTTCATCAAGAGAGGAAACGATATTGCTATTGATGGCATCACGCTCTTCGAAAGTACGGTCAAGTTCCATGCGGCCAATGACCGAACGCAAAGTGGTTTGGGCCAGTTGGGTAATGGCAAAAATGTAATTTGAAGAACCGTACGAAGCCCGCATAGGGTCGGTTACCTGGAAAAAGATAACACCATCAACCTGCAGCTGGGTGTTGTCACGGGTAATACAAACCTGGCTGGGCACATCCAGCGGAATTTCTTTTAAAGAGTGTTTGTAGGCGATTCTTTCAATAAAGGGAATAACAAATTTTGCACCGGGTGACAGCGTCCTGTCATATTTGCCCAGCCTTTCTACAATCCATGCGTGCTGTTGGGGAACAATGGCAATGGTTTTAATAAAAACTATCAGGGCCAATATAAAGACGATGATCCAGAATATACTTGACGTATCAAAATCCACAATGATGTCTCCTTGCCGGTGGTTCAGTTTTGCGTTTGCACGGGTTTTAAAATAAGCGTTACGCTTTGGATGTCTGTAATGATATACGTACCAGGTAAAGGCGGCTCTGTTACTGAACTGTCCAGCCTTGCCTGCCATTGTGCGCCACGATAAAAAACGGTGGCTGTACGGGTGGCTGTCCAGGTGCTTACTTCGACATGCTGGCCAATATCCAGATTGACATTCCGGTCGCTGGTTGGCTTGAGTGGCCCTTTTTTCAAAAGAACCCCTGTTTTTTTCAGGACAACAAGGCCGGCAATGCCAATAATGCTGCAGGTGGCAATTTGGACCGCAAGGCTGAAGCCGAAATAGGCAACAACGCCAGAAGCTGCCAGCCCTAATGCAACCAGCAGCATATAGAATGTCCCGGAAAGCAGTTCAGCAATCAATGCAATAGCCGCAAGACCAAACCAGAGCCACATATTATTACCTATTCAAAATGGTACGTAATCAATATTACGACAGTTCAAGCAATTCAACTTCAAACACCAGTGTTGCATTGGGTGGAATAACACCACCGGCACCACGGGCACCATAGCCTAATGAGGCGGGAATGGTCAATTTGCGTTTGCCACCGATTTTCATGCCGACAACGCCCTGATCCCAGCCTTTAATGACATGACCGGCCCCCAAAGGGAAAGAAAATGGCTGGTTACGGTCTTTGCTTGAGTCAAATTTGGCGCCATTATCCAATAGCCACCCGGTGTAATGCACGGTGACATGCTGCCCACTTTGTGCCTCTTCGCCAGTACCAACTTCCAGGTCTTCGATAATAAGTTCGCTCATGAGCTTTTCCTTTCCTTTAATTCATTTGAGTATTTAATAAGTGTAACTTACTTTCGCTGTTGTTCCATCAAAAAATTCATATCAGACAACAGCGTAAGAAACGACTATGCAAACGTGCATAAAAAAACAGGCGCTGGTAAAAGCCGCCTGTTTTCCTGTTAGATGGAAACTACCGCTTTACGCCAGTTTTTTCCAGGTATCAACGACAGTGTCAGGATTCAGCGACATGGACAGAATGCCCTGCTCTTTCAGCCACATGGCCAGATCGGGGTGATCGCTGGGGCCTTGGCCGCAAATACCAACATATTTACCGGCTTTCAGGCATGCCTGGATGGCACGTGACAGCATGAATTGAACGGCTTCGTCGCGCTCATCGAAATCGGCAGCCAGCAGCTCCATGCCAGAGTCACGATCCAGACCCAGTGTTAATTGGGTCATATCGTTTGAACCAATGGAAAAGCCGTCAAAATACTGAAGGAACTGCTCTGCCAGAATGGCATTGGAAGGCACTTCACACATCATGACAACACGCAGACCGTTTTCACCACGTTTCAAGCCATTTTCAGCCAGCAGGTTGACTACTTTTTCTGCCTGTTTAAGTGTACGTACAAATGGAATCATGATTTCAACGTTGGTCAGGCCCATTTCTTCGCGAACAAAGCGCAGGGCTTCACATTCCATACGGAAGCACTCGGCGAAGTCGTCTGAAATGTAACGGGCTGCACCACGGAAGCCCAGCATTGGATTCTCTTCTTCGGGCTCGTAACGGGAACCGCCAACCAGTTTGCGATATTCGTTTGATTTGAAATCAGACATACGCACAATAACGGGTTTTGGATAGAAAGCGGCCGCAATGGTTGCTATGCCTTCAGCCAGTTTGCCAACAAAGAAGGCGCGCGGGCTTGCATAACCGCGTGCGGCAGACTCAACGGCTTTTTTCAGTTCGCCATCGACATTCGGATAATCAAGAACGGCTTTGGGGTGAATGTTAATGTTGTTATTAATGATGAATTCCAGACGGGCAAGACCAACACCGGCGTTTGGAATTTGTGAGAAATCAAAAGCCAGTTGGGGGTTACCCACGTTCATCATGACTTTAACGTCGACCTCGGGCATTTCACCACGGCGGACTTCTTCAATTTCGGTTTCCAGCAGGCCTTCATAGATACGGCCCTCATCACCTTCTGCGCAGGATACGGTTACTTCTGCATTGGCATTCAGGACTTCGGTGGCATCACCGCAACCGACAACGGCAGGAATACCAAGTTCGCGCGCAATAATGGCAGCGTGACATGTGCGGCCACCACGGTTGGTAACAATTGCCGAAGCACGTTTCATGACCGGTTCCCAGTTGGGGTCTGTCATGTCGGTTACCAGAATGTCGCCGGCTTCGACCAGATCCATTTGGGCAATATCATTGATGATACGGACTTTACCGGAACCGATTTTCTGGCCAATCGCACGGCCGGTTACCAGTACCTGACCCGTTGCTTTAAGCTTGTAACGTTGCTGTACGTCGTTGGCACTTTGCTGGGATTTAACGGTTTCAGGACGCGCCTGCAGGATGTACAGCTTGCCATCAATACCGTCACGACCCCATTCAATGTCCATAGGACGCTGATAGTGTTTTTCAATAATAACGGCATAGCGGGCAAGTTCAATCACTTCGTCATCGGTCAGGGAGTAACGGTTTCTTTCTGAAACAGGCACGTCAACCGTTAGAACCGCATTTTCACCGGGACGACGTTCACCGTTGAATTCCATTTTAATTAATTTGGAACCGATGCGACGGCTGATGATTGGATATTTACCGGACTCCAGGGTAGGTTTGAAAACATAGAATTCATCGGGGTTAACGGCACCCTGCACAACAGTTTCGCCCAAACCGTAAGATGAAGTGATGAATACGACGTCGTTAAAACCTGATTCGGTATCCAGAGTAAACATAACGCCGGCACTGCCCTTGTCGGAGCGGACCATGCGCTGGATACCGGCAGACAGTGCGACTTCTGCGTGCGCATAGCCTTTATGGACACGGTATGAAATGGCACGGTCATTGTATAAAGAGGCAAAAACGTGACGGATTTTATCAAGGACGTCATCGATACCGGCAACGTTCAGGAAGGTTTCCTGCTGACCGGCAAATGACGCGTCGGGCAAATCTTCTGCGGTTGCAGAAGAACGGACTGCGAAAGAACCCTTGCCATCAGCGTCAAGTGTTGCATAAGCGTCACGGATTTGTTTTTCAAAATCGGCAGAAAACGGTTCGTCGATAATCCATTGACGGATTTCAGAACCCGCCTCGGCCAGCGCGCGGACGTCTTCAGGATTAAGTGTGGAAAGACGGTTGGCGATACGGTCATCAAGCCCTGATGTTTTCAGAAAGTCACGGAACGCTTCGGCTGTGGTGGCAAAACCACCGGGCACACGCACACCCGCATTGGAAAGCTGGCTGATCATTTCACCCAGTGATGCATTTTTACCGCCAACGGTATCGACATCCGTCATGCGGAGGTTTTCAAATGGAACAACATACGACATTTAAGTCACCCTTAAAATAAAAAAAATGAAAGCTTATTTGTTTAGAAAACGAATAAATTTTCTAAACAAATAGGCCTTTTTATGACAAGCTGATGATGTCGATTACAATCATGCATTGAATTGTACCGTTTAACGGTTTTTTTGGGGTGTTTTTTAGGTAATAACAATGCAACTTAATCAAAGAACTGTGTTTATTGTATCGGATAGCACCGGTATTACGGCAGAAACCTTCAGTCATTCAGTCCTATCCCAGTTCAGTAAGTCTTTTGAGTTCAGGCAGATACGTGAACCATTCATTACCACTGAAGAAAAAGCCAGGGCTGTTGCAGACAAAATCAATGAAATTGCCCTGGCCGAGCAAAATCCACCCATTGTATTCAGTACATTGGTCAAACAGGAAATTCTTGCTTATGTAAAAAACGCCAACTGCACTTTCCTTGATATTTTTGGTACCTGTGTCAGCCAGCTGGAAACCGCGCTGGATGCAAAGTCAGAGCCAACCATTGGCATGTCGCATTTAAGCGCCAGCTCCGAAGCATACCGTAACCGTATCGAAGCCATCAACTTCAGCCTTTCACATGATGACGGGCAGTTCATTCATGGCCTTAAAGAAGCTGATGTTATTCTGGTTGGGGTGTCACGCTGTGGTAAAACACCAACCAGTCTTTATCTGGCCATGCAATACGCCATCAAGGCTGCCAATTTTCCGCTCATTCCCGAAGATTTTGAACGTGGCACCCTGCCCAAAACCCTGCAGCCGTTTCGTGAAAAACTATTCGGCCTATCCATTCAGCCAGATCGCTTAAGCGAAGTGCGTAACGAACGTCGTCCCAATAGCCGTTACGCTACGCTTGAACAGTGTTTGTATGAAGTGGCCGAGGCAGAAAGAATGATGCGCCGGGAAGGGATCGAGTGGCTGTCCACCACAACCAAATCCATCGAAGAAATTTCAACAACCGTATTGCAAATACTGGGATTGAATAAATCCAGTTACTGAAGTAATACGCTCACAAATAAATAAAGCCAGGTCTTAAAACAGACTTGGCTTTATTCCGTTTTTTTAAATAAATACCGGTTTTAATCAAGCTGAGATAAATAAAGACATTGACGCCGGTGTTCAAACAAAACGATGCCGGCAGCCACACCAACATTCAAAGACTCTACCAGGGATGTTTGTGGTATAAAAACCAAGGTGGTGGATTTGCTTAACAAATCAGGATGCACCCCCTGCCCCTCATGCCCCATTAACCAGATACATTTTTCTGGCAAGCGTGTTTCAAACAAGTTAACGGCAGTATCAGACAATGCCGTTGCCATTACCGGTATGCGGGCTTTGTCTATTAATGCAGACAAGTCCTGCTGTTCATATATATTCAGCAAAAAATGTGCGCCTTGGGCGCTGCGCAACACCTTGGCAGACCAGGCAGAAACACTGTTTTTTGATAAATACACATCACGTACCCCGGCGGCGGCCGCTGAGCGCAACATGGTGCCGGCGTTACCCGGATCTTGCAGGCGGTCCAGAAAGAGCGCATTTTCGCTTATTTCTGTTTTGGCCTCCTGAACAGGGACCCTGACCAGAAAAAGAATTCCCTGGGGGGTATCAACATCACTGAGCTGCTGAAAAAGCTGACCGGGAACCGAAAGGCACTTGTGGCTGTCCAGCTGTGCAAGCATTTGATTTATTTCATCCCTGACGGATTGAAAAATCCCGTGCTTTTTTTTGGAATGATGGTTTGTATAACCAGGATCGGCTGCACCGGTCTTTTGCCTGTCATCACCTGAATTCAGTACATCCTGGTTAAAAATTGCGAGCACAGGCTCACCATAACATTCCAGCCAGGAACGGCACAAATGAACACCTTCAAGCAGTACTTCACCTTTGGTTTTACCATGGTGTGTTTTAAGCAACTGCTTATACTGTGTATTTTCTTTGGAGCTTATATGTTTCATGGAAAAAATTATCCCGCATTAGCGGGATAATATCAAAGTCAGATTTTATCTGGTAAAAATTTACAGCACCTGCCCGGTTGGCTTGCCATTAAAATCAAGCCATTGCTTGTTTTTATAGTCATAAAGCTTAGTAGCCTTGGCAGTTTTGAAATACCACCGCCAGCTGAACTTTTGCACCACAATACGCTCGGGCAGCATTTCTTCAAGCCTTTCTTGTGCGGACTTCAGTTTATATAAGGGAATACTCATATCAACATGGTGCGCCGTGTGTTCAAGAATATGGTGCATCAGGGCACCAAACTTGAAGTTGAATGTCAAGTGAACGGTGGTGGATACAAACGGTTGTGCCTTGGCCCATTCAATTTTATTGTCGTGCCAGACCACTTTTGTATGGGTATGCTGCACATTAACCACCCAGCCAATCATGTAAAACCAGAAGGCCAGTGGCAGGAACCAGGAAAAGAACAACAGCCCGATAATTGACTGGTTCGTGCTAACTGCAAAATAAATAACCAGCGCGGCCCATGCCACGCCGAATATACTAACCAGAAGGCCATCCCAGAAGAAGACTTTACGCTGTGTGCCCATGTAACCTTTGGAAGGGAACATCATGCGGTGCCACCAGATTTCAATGAAATAATACAGGCCCGGAGCCCAGCCACTGCGGTAAATCCGCTCCATGAACTGGCGGCCTTTTGACATGGCGGCATATTCTTCAGTAGTAGCCGGGCACCAGACAAAATCCATCCCTTTCAGGTTGGTATAACCATGGTGAACAACGTTATGGCCAACATCCCACAAGCTATAGGGAGATACCGATGGCAGAAATGCAATACGGCCAAGCCATTTATTCAGCTTGCGGTGAGGTGTAAGGCTATGGTGGCAGGCATCATGGCCAATAATAAACAATCGGCCAATCACAAACCCGCAAACCAGGCCACAAATAAGTTTTGCCCACCATGGCTCAAAAATGATAGTGCCCGCGATAAGCGCTATAAATAAGGCAATGTCAATAATCATCAGAAGAATTGCACGCAAAGTGCTTTTCTCTGATAGTGGAGTTAGCCAGCTCCTGATGATTTTTCGGTGGGGCAGATCTGTATTTGGAGGAATTGGCGTTAAAGGTGCAGTCATAAATAATATCTATCTAATAACAAAATTCTGTAATTTTTTACAATGTAAACACAGTAATTGTACTTGCTTTTTGATGCAAAAGAATTTCAAAACTTAAAATTAGCTTAAATAAAAGAAAATAAATAGAAATCAGGGAATTATGCTAACACTTTTCTGACAGGAGCAAAACTGCGCCTGTGTTCCGGGCACGGCCCATGTTCACGCAAGCGGCTTAAATGCAATGCAGTACCGTAGCCTTTGTGTTGATCAAAACCATATTCCGGATACTGTTCGTGCAGTTTGATCAATGTTTCATCACGTGCCGTTTTAGCCAGAATAGAGGCTGCCGATATACAAGGCTCAAGCGCATCCCCCTGAACAATTGTTTGGCACCTGACCGGCATATCTGCGGGAGCACGGTTCCCGTCAATAAGTACCAGCCCGGGCACCAGTTCCAAACCCAAAAAAGCCCGTTTCATGGCCAGCATGGTTGCCTGCAAAATATTAATATTATCTATTTCTTCTACACTGGCACTTGCAATAGACCAGGCCAAGGCATTTTCCTTGATTTCCAGGGCCAGTTGGTTTCGCTTTTTTTCAGACAGTTTTTTTGAGTCCATCAAACCTGTAACAGGTTTGGCAGAATCAAGAATAACGGCGGCTGCATATACCGCTCCGGCCAGCGGCCCCCTACCGGCTTCATCTATGCCCGCCACCAATAATTGAGATTCTGGCAAAGTAAATAAATCAAGATTTGAATGCATTTTGTGTGGGTTATGTTTGTGATGCTTCAATAATGGCTTGTGCCGCCAGGCGGGCAGTATCCTGCTTTAAACTGGCATGCAAACAGGTGAATTTGCCCTGCACTTCCTGTATATAGTTTTTGTTTTCAAGTGCATTGATACAGGCTGCAGCCAGGTTTGCCGGTGTCGCTTCGTCTTGCAGGATTTCCGGGACGGCAAACTCTTTTAAAAGTATATTGGGCAAACCTATCCATGGCACATACGGTTTAAGCTGACCGGACTTCCATTCCATCAGTTTTTTAACCAAAGGTGAAAGCGCATAGGAAATAACCATTGGTTTTTTAAAAAGTGCGGTTTCCAGTGAAGCCGTACCACTGGCAACCAGAACGGCATCACTGGCTTCCATAACGTCCCATGCAATAGGCCTGTCTGACTTCACGGTAGAAAATACGGTTAAATTCCTGACTGGAATTGCTTTAAGAATAGCATCAAATTCTTTTTGCCGCTTTTCATTGACAATCGGCACGAGAAACTGCAAGTCAGGATCATGTTTTTGCAATTGCTGGGCTGTTTGCAAAAACCTGGGCGCCAGCATTTTAATTTCAGAAGAGCGGCTACCTGGCAAGATGGCCAGGATGCGGGCGGCATTGTTTAGCCCCAAACGGGTACGTGCTGCCTGCACATCTGGAACAAGAGGTATCTGGCTGGCAAGTGGATGGCCCACAAAGGTGACTGGAATCCCTTCTTTCTGGTAAATTTCAACTTCAAAAGGAAATAATACCAGCATATGTGAAACGGCTTTCTTGATGGCATGAATACGCTCATAACGCCAGGCCCAAATAGATGGCCCCACAAAATGTACGGTAGGAATACCATTATCCCTGAGTTTTTGCTCTAGCCGCAAGTTGAAATCAGGTGCATCGACCCCCACAAAAACATCGGGTTTACTGGAAACCAGGGTATTTTTCAGGCTTGAATAGGTTCTGATTAATGACGGCAAGTGCTTAATGGCATCAGCATAGCCAAATACACTTAACCTGTCCATGGGATGCAGGATTTCCATTCCTTCGGCCTGCATATTAGGGCCACCTATCCCGCTGAATTGCGCAGTTGGCTGCAGCTGCCTGATACCCTGGATAATACGGGAGGCTAGCAGGTCACCGGAAGGCTCTCCGGCAACCATGGCTATATTCAGACTCATTAACGCCCTATTCCACGTGAGGTATCCTGGAAAAACACCAGGAATGGATCCAGCACGGAACTGACGTCAGGATGGTTTTTTTGATAGTTTTTGATTTCCACCAGCGCCTCTTCGATAGACATATGGCGCATATAAATCATTTTATAGGCTTCTTTGATGGCAGAGATTTGCCCGGGAGTATAGCCTCGCCGTTTCAGGCCTTCTGAATTAATGCCGGCCGGGCGATAAGGTTGGCCTGCACCAAGTACATAAGGAGGGATGTCCTGACGAATTGCGCTCATGCCCCCGGTCATTGAATGGGCACCAATACGGATAAATTGGTGTGCTGCCGTCCCGCCACCAACAATAGCCCAGTCACCTATGTGTA
>JAAYHN010000115.1 GCA_012735395.1 Alcaligenaceae bacterium
CTGAGTGTTCCTGGCTTTTTTGCAGGGTATAGTCTTGCAAGCTTAAACCACTTTCCCTGAGGGCATTCAGCAAACGGGCCGAGGGGGTCAGGTCTGGATTGTCCAGTTTCTGGCGTTGCAGTTCAACTGCGGCACTGTATTGTGTGGTGCCGTAGGCAATGTCCAGCTCTTTGGCATAGACATTAATTTGGTCCAGAATGTCATGACCCCAGTCTTTGACGGAAATGGCAATGCCTTCTTTATTGAGTCTCAAGGTGGGGTCGCGCCCCTGCTTGACAACCTGGGCAAAGTTTTTGTGGCTTTGTGCGCAGTGGCCGTCATAAGGAAACAGGGGGCTTTCACTTACCGCACAGAACAGCAGGAAAGCGTCCATGAAGTGGCAGGTGGATGCCGTGATACCAACGGGGTCGAAAGGATCGATGTCAAGGCAGCGGACCTCTACATATTGCACGCCGCGATTCATTAAGGCGGTAACCGGGCGTTCTGCGCGTGAGGTGGTGCGTTTGGGGCGAATACTGGAGTAGAATTCATTTTCTATTTGCAGCACATTGGTATTCAGCTGGATCCATTGGCCGTCACGATGGGTGCCAATCGCTTCATATGCCGGCCAGGGCTGGGTCACCGCGTTATACATTTTCTGTATAAAAGAATCAAGGTCGTTATAGCATAAGGTCAGGGCTGATTGGGCATCGTTCTGGTAACCCAGGTCGCTCATACGCAGGCTTGTGGCGTAGGGCAGATAAAACGTATCATGGTCAAACGCTTGCAAGTTATGTGGCATGTCTGCCAGGAATGCTTTTGAGGCGGCTGGTGACGCACCAAACAAATACATCAGAATCCATGAGTAACGGGTAAAATTGCGAATTAAGGCAAGATAGCCGTCAGATTGTTGCTCTTGATGGGTATCGCCCTTGAAGTCCAGTAATGACCATAATTCGGGTGATATTGAAAAATTGTAATGCAGGCCGGCAATACATTGCATTTTCTTGCCATAGCGTTCGGCCAGGCCACGACGGTATACATGTTTAAGCATGCCGGTGTTGGACGTGCCATAGGTGGCGATCGGGATGTCTTGTTCGGGCGGCAAAATAGCCGGCATCGATTGCATCCAGATGCTTTCACTGCGGTTGTGCTGCATGACAAACTGGTGAACTTCGGTCAGTTCAAGCAACAGGGATTCCACCGTTGTATGCGTGCCGGTAATCAGTTCCAGCAGGGCTTCCGAGTAATCGGTTGTAATATGGGGGTGTGTAAGCGCTGAGCCCAGGGCAAGCGGATGGGGCTGGCTGGACAAGTGGCCGTCCCTGTTTACACGTAAACCTTCCCGCTCAATGCCGCGCATGGTTCCGGTTAATATGTCACGATGTTGTTGTAATTGAGTGAGTCGTTGCACAAAAAATCCTGAGTCGTCTAACGAAAATTCGATTTTAAGTTAGAACCAGGGTAATTCAGTTTGAAATTTATCTTTTTATGATTTTTTATTAACACTATGAAAATAATAACCCGCTATGTCCTGATGGTTTTTTTTGTGTTTTTAACCGCCTGTTCGCCAGAATATGACTGGCGCAGTGTCAATATCGCAGATGGACACATCACGGCGGTGTTTCCGGCAAAGCCGGTCAGCCAGACCAGGGAGGTGGTTCTGGATAATGAGAAACTGCCGTTTACCATGGAAATTGCCAGTGTGGGTAACCGGGTGTTTGCCGTGGGTTACAGTATTTTGCCGGCCGATCTTGCCCCAGATCCGGCCCGGCTTGAAAAAAAAGGCAGGGCCCTGATGGCGTCGGTTTACCATACGATGGGTGAAGCCATGCCCGAGCCCGCTCCCGCCTTTGGGGAAATAATCCGCTTTACCAAGGGGGCAAATGGCAGTGACTTTAATGTTCATGTAAAAATATTGGCGGCCAATGGTTTGGTTGCACAGGTCTATGTCGCCTTAAATGACCCGGTAGCGGAAGAACAGGTCCGGCAGTTTCTGGATGGCGTCAAAATACAGTAAATGTCAGCCAGTTGTCATTGAAGATGTTAAACTTATTGTTCAAATGTTTTGCGCCGATTTGCTTGATCTGCTTGCGGGCGCTTCAAAAATCCAGCTAAAGAGGTCCCTATGGGCGAATCTGTTTCTGAAAAAAAATTGTCTGAATCTGTCGGTGTAGTCAGTCCGGTTTACCTGGACTTCAATGAACCCTTGCCGCTGGCCAGCGGTCAGGTGCTTAATAATTACACGCTTGCCATCGAAACCTATGGCACGCTCAATGAAAGCCGCAGCAATGCGGTGCTTGTCTGTCACGCACTTAATGCCTCCCATCATGTAGCCGGTATCTCTGCCAATGATCCAAAAGATATTGGCTGGTGGGACAACATGGTGGGCCCGGGCAAACCGGTCGATACCAATACTTTTTTTGTGATCGGCATTAATAACCTGGGCTCCTGCTTCGGCTCTTCCGGGCCGGCTACCATTAACCCCGAAACGGGGCGTCAATGGGGTGCGACTTTTCCGGTACTTACGGTAGAAGACTGGGTTCTGGCGCAATCCAGGGTGGCCGACCATTTCGGTATCGAGCGCTTTGCTGCAGTCATGGGGGGGTCGCTGGGCGGTATGCAGGCGCTTAGCTGGGCTATCCAGTACCCCGAGCGGGTAGCGCATTGTGTGGTGGTTGCCAGTACCTGCAGCCTGTCGGCCCAGAATATCGCTTTCAATGAAGTGGCGCGGCGTTCCATTATTACCGATCCCGAGTTCCATGGCGGTGATTACTACGCCCATAATACGGTACCCAAACGGGGTTTGTCGGTAGCGCGCATGGTAGGGCATATCACGTATCTGTCCGATGACGATATGGCCGAAAAATTCGGCCGTTCACAACGCAACCCAACCGAAGACGGGCGTTTCCGCTACGGTTACGACGTGGAGTTTGAAGTAGAGTCGTACCTGCGCTATCAGGGTGAGAAATTCTCTACCTATTTCGATGCCAATACCTATTTGCTCATTACCCGGGCACTTGATTATTTTGATCCGGCACGCCCCTTTGGCGGTGATTTAAGCAAGGCCCTTGAAAATGTCCAGGCTGATTTCTTAACCGTTTCATTTTCCACCGACTGGCGTTTCCCGCCAGAGCGTTCACGTGAGTTGGTGCGGGCCCTGTTAAAAAATGAAAGCAAGGTCACCTACGCCGAGATAGATGCGCCTCATGGACATGATGCGTTCCTGCTGGAAGACCCCCGTTATCATGCGGTGGTCAGGGGCTATTATGAACGGATAGCACGGGCACTTGATCTGGCGGGGGAAACATTATGAATCTGAAGATAAAAAAGAAAAAATCTGCACTGGCGCCCAACCAGGGCAAAATTCGCCCTGACCTTATCCGTATCGCAAGCTGGGTCAGGCAGGGCAGCCGGGTGCTTGACCTGGGCTGCGGTGACGGGGCCTTGCTGGCACACGTGCAAAATAACAAAGGTGTAACAGGCGTTGGTGTTGAAATTCAAGATGATCTGGTTATTACCTGTGTGCAAAAAGGGGTAGAGGTTATCCAGCAGAACCTGGAAGACGGTCTGGCCATGTTTGACGATCGCCAGTTTGATACAGTGGTGCTGTCACAAACCCTGCAGGCCATGAAAAACACCGAACATATCTTGATGGAAATGTCACGGGTGGCCCGTTACGGTATTGTTTCTTTCCCCAACTTCGGGCACTGGACCCATGGCTGGTCTATCCTGAACGGGCGCATGCCGGTGACCGGGCAAATGCCTTACCAATGGTATAACACGCCCAATATTCACTTATGCACCCTGCACGACTTTGAGGCATTGGCAAGCCAGCTGGGTATTAAAATCCTTGAGCGGGCCACTTTTAATGAAGGCAAAGAAATATCTTTCATGCCAAGCTGGCGCAGCACACTGGCAGTGTATCATTTTGAATCTGCCCCGCTCCAGTCGAAATAACTGTTAAATTAAGGGCTAAACCTTTATACGGCAACCAGGAGTACCGCAATTTTTAACTATATCAAGCCTTATCTGAGTCGCCGGGTTTACCCCCTCTTGCTGCTGGGTGTTGCCAGTGGTTTGCCACTGGCATTAACCGGTGGTACCTTGCAGGCCTGGGCCACGGTTGAAAATATCTCCCTGAAAGAAATCGGTTTTCTTACGTTGGTGGGGGCGGCCTATACCTTCAAGTTTCTGTGGGCACCGTTTCTGGACCGTTTTGTGCCACCCTTTATGGGCAGGCGCCGGGGCTGGATGGCCGTTTCACAAATTGCCCTGGGTCTGGCCATTTGTGCCATGGGTCTAATCAGTCCTTCACAAAACCTGTTGTTGCTGGCCATGCTGGCAACCTTGGTGGCTTTTTTATCGGCTACCCAGGATATCGCCTTTGATGCCTACAGCACCGAAGTCCTGCGCCAGGAAGAACGGGCTGCCGGCGCAGCCATCCGCACCCTGGGTTACCGCATTGGCATGATTGTGTCTGGCGGGCTGGCGCTGGTGCTGGCCTCGGTCTGGCTGGGTTGGGGCAATATGTACCTGCTAATGGGCATGCTCATGTTTGGCTTTGCCATTTTAACCTGGCTGGCGCCAGAGCCTGACAGCATGACGGTGCAGCCACCACGTACCATTTATGATGCCTTTACCGTGCCTTTCCGGGAGTTCTTCAGCCGCCCCGAAGCCTGGTCCATTCTGGCCCTGATCGTGCTGTACAAGCTGGGTGATGCTTTTGCCGGAGCACTGTCAACTACATTCCTGATTCGTGGTGCCGGTTTTGCCCCGGAAGTGGTGGGTACCGTCAATAAAATCCTGGCGGTGATTGCCACTATTGTGGGCGCACTGGTGGGGGGCTCCATCATGAGCAAGCTCGGGTTGTATCGTTCACTTATGTTTTTTGGCCTGATGCAGGCGGTTTCCAATCTGGCGTATTGGCTGGTGGCGGTCACGCCACAAAGCGTTCCCGTGATGGCACTTGCCGTTGGTTTTGAAAACCTGTGTGGTGGCCTGGGTACGGCAGCCTTTGTGGCCCTGTTAATGGCCTTGTGCCACCAGCAGTTTACGGCCACCCAGTTTGCCTTGTTGTCGGCCCTGTCTTCGGTAGGGCGGGTTTTTCTGGCAGGCCCGCTAACGCCACCGCTGGTTGAGTCTTTTGGCTGGCCCGGTTTCTTTATTTTTACCGTTTTTATTGCCATGCCCGGCCTGTTATTGTTATGGTGGCGTCGTGCCGAACTGCGTCGGCTTGACCAGCCCCAGGCTGTCGTTAACGAAGAGCCCGAGGGCTTGCCCGCCGCTTCCCGCTAGCAGGTTGCCTGGCAGCTTGCCAGGCAAAGTTTAAAGCCTTAAAGCGTCACGTCGTAATCAATGGTTAACGGGGCGTGATCGGAAAAACGCTCGTCTTTATAAATAGAAGTGGCCACGGCTTTGGCGGCAATACCCGGTGTGGCAATCTGGTAGTCGATGCGCCACCCAACGTTCTTGGCCCAGGCCTGGCCCCGGTTACTCCACCAGGTGTATTGGTCGGGGTCCGGATTCAGCTGCCTGAACACATCCACAAAACCGCGACGGTCAAAGACATCGGAAATCCAGGCGCGTTCTTCGGGGGTGAAGCCGGAGTTCTTCAGGTTTCCTTTCCAGTTTTTCAGGTCAATTTCCTTGTGGGCGATATTCCAGTCACCGCAAATAATGTAATCGTGGCCGGTTTTTTTATGGTCTTCCATCATGGCGTCGATCCAGGGGCCGAACTTGTCAAGAAAACGGAATTTGGCGGCCTGGCGCTCTTCACTGCTGGAGCCTGAAGGCAGATAGGCGCTGATAACGGTCAGGTCTTGCCAGCGGGCGCTGATTAAACGGCCTTCAGGGTCAAATTCTTCGCAACCCATGCCCAGGGTTGTTGGTACTTCTTCACGGGTATAAATGCCAACGCCGCTGTAACCCTTTTTTTCGGCGTGGCAGAAGGCGCCCCGGTAATCCAGCGGATGACGAAGGGCATCTGCCAGGTCTTGGTCGCTGACCTTGATTTCCTGTAAACAGACAATATCGGGGTTATGTTTTTCGAGCCAGGGAATGACGCCCTTTTTGGCTGCCGCACGAATACCATTGACATTGATGGAAGTAACACGTAACAAAATGAATTCCTATGCTTAAACTATGTTTTTTTGGGAAAGATGGCTGCCGTTATTATAAATGCCCCGCCAATGATCATGCGCTGGGTGGGGGCTTCGGCAAACAGTATCCAGGCAACCACAATAGCATAAACCGGCTCAAGGGCAATGATTAACCCTGCGCTGCGGGCTGACAGTGAACGCAGGCTGAATACGAACAGGTAGTGTGACAGGGCCGTACACATCACGCCCAATACCGCGATCCAGAAATAGTCCCGTGGCGCCAACAAGTGGATATCGATAAAAATAAAAGGCAGGCTTAAGGCGGCAACCACCAGATTCTGCCAGAAGGCCAGTTGTACGGGGTTGAGGTTAACGGCGTTTTTGCGGTTCATTACCGCCAGTACGGCAAAGGCAAAGCCTGAAACCACCCCCCAGCCCAGGCCAAGCGCTGATGCGCTGTCAGGGTCTGCCGATGGTGCCGGGGTGACCAGAATCAGGCCAATCAGCACCAGGGCCAGTAAAAACCATTCCCTTTTGCCAATCTGTTCTTTCAGAAAGATGCGTTCAAGCAGGGTGATGAAGGCGGGAAAACTGGCAAAGCCCAAGGTGGCAATGGCAACACCGGCCATTTTGATGGAAATGAAAAAGGTAAACCAGTGAATGGCCAGGGCAAGCCCTGAGAAGAACAGCACTTGCAATGTTTGGCGGTTAATGTTTTTTGCAATCGGGTTACGCAGCAACCATGATGCGACTGCCAGGGCCAGAACGGCAAAAAAAGCCCGGCCAAAGGTAATGATCGCGGGGGTGCCGTTGATCAGGGCACCAAGAACACCGGTAAGACCAAATAAAAAGGCGGCGATGTGGGCGCTGACAAGACCCTGGCGTTGAGAAGTCATTGGTAAAAAACAGGAAAAAAGCCAAAGCATCAAGGATACAGGATGCTTTGGCTTTTTGTCATAAAACCGGCTTTAACGGGTTTAACGGTTTAGCCAAATTTGAAGCTGGTGGCTGTAATGGCGCCAAAAGCGGTTTTTTCATGATAAACACAGGTGGCGCTATCATCGCCTGCGGCACCTACTGCAACCATCAGCGGAATCAAATGGTCTTCCTGGGCATGGGCCAGGCGGGCGGAAGGCGCCTGTTCCCATTGCTCCAGTGCCTGGCTGCGTTCTGCCAGGGTTTTGCCAATAATGGCGGTTTGCAGCCATTGGTCGAACTGTGCAGAAGGTTCTTTACCCGCCGGGCCCAGCAGGCGCAGGTTGTGGTAGCTCAGGCCGCTGCCAATAATCAGTACACCCTCATCGCGCAAGGCAGCCAGCGCCTGCCCCATACGGACATGATAGGCCGGATCATAATTACGGTTGATGGATACCTGTACCACCGGAATATCTGCCTCAGGGAAGGCTACGGCCAATGGTACAAAGGCGCCATGGTCAAAACCGCGATCCAGGTCTATTTTGGTTTCGAAACCGGCTTCTGACAGCATGGTTTGTACCCGTGCAGCCAGGCCCGGTTCACCGGGCGCGTTGTAATGAATGTGATAGGTGTGCTCGGGGAAACCATAGTAATCGTAGTACATGCCTGGTTTTTCATTGCCCATAATCAGGATTTCAGGGCCGATCCAGTGGGCGGATACCATCAGGATTGCCTTGGGTTTTTCGGGCAGTTCGGCGGGCATGTGCTCAAGCGATTCGCGTAATGCCTTGTATTGTTCGTCCCACTCCTGGATATAGGGCCAGGGACCACCACCGTGTGAAATAAAATAGCTTGGCATTTTCATAGTGAATTCCTTATAAAAGCCGGACGGTTTTTGGAGGCCATCAAACGGCTGGGTTTTTGTTGTAGTTGGTATTAATGGCGGATCCGGTCTTGTTTCCGCGCCTGTTGATAACATTCTAATCAGGATTAAGGTGGAAATAAACCGGGTTTGTGCAAATGTACTGTTCCATTATCGGGACAATGCAGTGGCATGGTCAAATAACAGTGGAGAGGCGGAATGAATATTGCTAAGATGACAGAATTATTTTATTCATAAGTTTTTACACAAGGTTAATTATGTCATCTCGGAATCGTCTTGATTTTGTTCGTTTCTCCCTGGATCGGGGGGTGCTGAAATTCGGTCAGTTCAAGGTTAAGTCAGGTCGTCTCAGCCCTTATTTTTTCAATGCCGGCCTGTTTGACTCAGGCAAGTCGGTTGGTACGCTGGCGCAGTTCTATGCCCAGGCCCTGATTGATTCCGGGGTAGAGTTTGACATGCTTTTCGGGCCTGCCTATAAGGGTATTTCACTGGCAACGGCCACGTCCATCGCGCTGGCCAATCATGAGGCCTTGAGTGGCCGTGACGTCCCTTTTTCCTTTAACCGTAAAGAAGCCAAGGATCATGGCGAAGGGGGCGTACTGGTAGGGGCGCCGTTGCAGGGCAAGGTGGTTATTATCGACGATGTGATTACAGCCGGTACTTCCGTGCGTGAGTCGGTTGATATCATCCGGAAGGCCGGGGCGACACCGGCAGCGGTCCTGATTGCGCTTGACCGCATGGAACGTGCCGGGCCCGATGACGCCCTGTCAGCCCATTCGGCGGTTCAGGATGTCTCGCAAACTTATGGTATTCCCGTGGTCAGTATTGCTTCCCTCAGTGATATTATGCAGCTGATCAATGAAAATCCCCAGTTTGCCGAACACCAGGAAGCGGTTGCGGCTTACCGTGAGAAATACGGCGTGCAATAAACAGCGCGGGTTGTTTGTTCCCACGCGTGGGAATGAAAACGTCTACAGAAACCTTTGTCACCCCAGCCGTTGTAAGAGGAAGTATGAGTCAGAAATATTCCATTTTCAGCCTGATCCGCAATGGGTTGGGCTATCACCAGAATTGGGAACGGGCCTGGCGAAGTCCCGAGCCTAAAAAAGAATATGATGTGATTGTGGTTGGTGGGGGCGGGCACGGCCTGGCAACCGCCTATTATCTGGCCAAAGAGCATGGCATTCATAATGTGGCCGTACTTGAGAAAGGTTGGCTGGGCGGGGGTAATACCGCGCGCAATACCACGATTGTACGCTCCAACTATTTGTGGGACGAGGCGGCCCTGCTTTATGAAAAGTCCATGTCCCTGTGGGAAGGCCTGTCCCGGGACCTGAACTATAACGTCATGTTCAGCCAGCGGGGGGTCATGAGCCTGGCGCATACCCTGCAGGAAGTGCGCGATACCCGGCGGCGCGTGAATGCCAACCGGCTTAACAATATAGATGCGATCTTCCTGACCCCCCATCAAATCCAGGAAAAAGTACCCATTATCAACCTTAACAGCCGCTATCCGGTGCTGGGTGCTTCGTTTCAGCCCCGGGGCGGGGTGGCGCGGCATGATGCCGTGGCCTGGGGTTTTGCCCGTGGGGCCGATCGCTGCGGGGTTGATATTATCCAGAATTGTGCCGTGACCGGTATTGGCAGGGAAAATGGTCAGGTTACCGGAGTGGATACCGTCAAAGGGTTTATCAAGGCCAAAAA
>JAAYHN010000008.1 GCA_012735395.1 Alcaligenaceae bacterium
CCTTGACTTGCCTGCGTTTAATAAGGCAAGCGGTAATGTTCTGGGGCAGATGATTGTGGCTAAAGGGTTGGCATCCCATCCATTGCTTCATTGGGTAAAAGATTAAGTCATAATCATAAAAAGTTATTGGATTTTTTTAATAGGGTTATGGCCCGGTGAAAATAAAATTCAATTTATTAAGCAACTCAAAAAACAATTTTTTTAATATTAATGATGTTTTGTTGTCGGTTTGATACAAAAACACCTGAATGTTGAATAAATGACACAAGGGGGCTTGCCAAGATCTGAAAAAGGGTTATAATTTCATCTTTCTGTTGGCAAGCAAACTTTTGAAAAAGCTTTTCAGCTAACAGTAGCAAGATTTTTGGGGCGTCGCCAAGCTGGTTAAGGCACTGGATTTTGATTCCAGCATGCGAAGGTTCGAATCCTTCCGCCCCAGCCAAAATTCTCGTAAGTATATCATCGGAGCCGTTGGGCCTAGCCTATAAGTTGGGTTAAGGTTTCACGGTTTTTTTTATTTCTTCTCACAAAAAATCCTCTCTATCATGACTAATAACAGCTTCATGATTTTCACTGGTACAGCGAATCCGCGACTGGCGGTCGATGTAGTGAACCATCTTGATATGTCGCTTGGGCAAATGACTGTCGGGCGTTTTTCAGACGGGGAGGTGATGGTAGAAATTCTCGAGCACGTCCGTGGACGTGATGTTTTTGTATTGCAGCCTACCTGTGCGCCTACCAATGATAACCTGATGGAAATCATGACCATGGTCGACGCCCTGCGTCGCGCTTCAGCCGGTAGCATTACCGCAGCGATTCCCTATTTTGGTTATGCCCGCCAGGATCGTCGTCCACGTTCCGCGCGTGTGGCCATTTCAGCCAAAGTGGTTGCCAATATGCTGCAAAGTGTTGGTGTGGACCGTATCCTTACCATGGATTTGCACGCAGACCAAATCCAGGGCTTCTTCGATATCCCTGTAGACAATATTTATGCCGCTCCGGTTCTGCTTGCCGACATCAATCAGCGCAACTTTGAAAACCTGGTGGTGGTGTCTCCTGATATTGGTGGTGTGGTACGTGCCCGTGCCCTGGCAAAGCAGCTGGAGGCAGACTTGGCTATCATCGACAAACGCCGTCCGCGTGCCAACGTATCCGAAGTCATGAATATCATCGGTGAGGTTGATGGCCGCACATGTATCATTATGGACGACATGGTTGATACTGCCGGTACGTTGTGTAAAGCGGCCTCGGCCCTGAAAGAGCGTGGCGCCGGTGCTGTTTATGCCTATTGTACTCACCCGGTGTTGTCTGGCAGTGCCATTGAGCGCATTACCGAATCAGACCTGGATGAACTGGTGGTTACCGATACCATTCCTTTAACAGAAGAAGCCGGCAATTGCCCTAAAATCCGTCAGCTTTCAACCGCTGCCTTATTGGGTGAAACCATTCTGCGTATTGCCCATGCAGAGTCAGTCAGCTCCCTGTTTGTAGAGTAAATTTTAATCCGGTGCTGGTCGCGGCACCGGGGTCGTTGTTAAACCATAACCGGTTTGACTTTTTTATTTATGCGTATCCCGGATACGTTTATTTTGGAGTATTCCATGAAATTCACAGCCACATCGCGTAGTGTACAGGGATCGAGTGCGAGCCGCCGCCTGCGCCGCGCAGGCC
>JAAYHN010000116.1 GCA_012735395.1 Alcaligenaceae bacterium
CGTATTACCCACGCACCAACCGGCATCGTTGTACAGTGCCAGAATGACCGCTCACAACACCGTAACCGGGCTGAAGCCATGTCCATGCTGCGTTCAAAACTGTATGAACTGGAAATGCGCAACCGTATGGCCGAACAGCAAAAACTGGAAGACGCCAAAACCGATGTAGGCTGGGGTCACCAGATCCGTTCATACGTTCTCGATCAAAGCCGTATTAAAGATTTGCGTACCAACGTTGAAATTTCCAACACGCAAAAAGTGCTGGATGGCGATCTTGACCTTTTCATTCAGGCCAGCCTGAAGCAAGGCATTTAACATGAATAAAACCATTGCTATTGTTACCGGTTCATCCCGAGGTCTGGGCAAGGCGCTGGCGTATCAGCTGGCCTCGCAAGCCAGCGAACTGATAACCGTTGCACGAACCGATGACGGGCAACTGCATGCGCTTGCCAATAACAATGGTTGCAAACATACCCATTACCGTTTCGACCTAAGCAATCTGCAGCATATCAATGCCGCTGCCTTGGGTATTTTTTCGGTACTAGACCCATCTGCCAGCCGTTATATACTTATCAATAACGCAGGCACACTGGGCCCTGTTGGCCAGTACGGCAAGTTACGGCATGATGCCACCAATGCGGTGGCAGAGGCGTTCAACCTGAACGTTAACAGCATTATCATGCTAACGTCCGCATTTCTGGAAGCCACCCGCAACACCGGGGCCGATGTCCGCGTTCTTAACATTTCCTCGGGCGCCGGCCGCTCACCCAGTGCCGGCTGGGGGGTTTATTGTGCCACCAAGGCTGCGGTTGATATGTACACCCGTGTTGCCAAACTGGAAGCCAAACATGCCCGGCTGGTTTCACTGGCCCCCGGTGTCATAGACACTGAAATGCAAGAAAACATCCGCAGCCTTGATCCAGCCGATTTCCCCACCCTGGAACGCTATACCCAATTACACCAGAACAGGGAATTAAGCCAGCCTGAACCGCTTGCCCAAAAAATCCTGAATTATTTACACAGTGCCAATTTCGGCCAGACCGAAATTGATGATATTCGCCACTATTTATAAACCATAAACATGACTGAACAAAATAATACTATCGCTCCCGAACATGATGAAAACCGTCTGATAGCCGAACGTCGTGCCAAGCTGGATAAAATCCGTGAAGAAGGCGTTGCCTTCCCCAATGATTTTCAACCAGAGCATAAAGCCCTCCAGCTGCACGAACAATTTGGCGCACTGGACAAAGAAACACTGGACCCGCAAAAAAACCCCGCCAGGGTTGCTGGCCGGATCATGCTCAAGCGCGTCATGGGTAAAGCCAGCTTTGCCACCATTCAAGATGGAAGCGGCCGTATCCAGATCTATCTGGATAAAAATTCAGTTGGCGAAGAAGTCTATAACCAATTCAAACAATGGGACATGGGTGACATTATCGCGGTGACCGGTCGCGTTTTCAAAACCAACAAAGGCGAGCTTTCCGTTCACGCCGAAAGCCTGCGCCTGCTGGCAAAATCCCTGCGCCCGCTGCCCGACAAATTCCATGGCATTGCCGACCAGGAACTGCGTTACCGCCAGCGCTACGTAGACCTGATCATGACCGAGGAAACCCGCGAAACCTTCAAAATCCGCAGCAAGGCTATCCACGCCCTTCGCTCTTACATGCTGGATGCCGATTTCCTTGAAGTTGAAACGCCCATGCTGCACCCCATCCCGGGCGGTGCCGCAGCCAAACCGTTTGTTACCCACCACAATGCGCTGGACATGGAAATGTACCTGCGTATTGCACCCGAGCTTTACCTGAAACGCCTGGTGGTAGGCGGTTTCGAACGTGTTTTCGAAATCAACCGCAACTTCCGCAATGAAGGTGTCAGCCCCCGCCATAACCCCGAATTCACCATGATGGAATTCTACGCGGCCTACACCAACTACCAATGGTTAATGAATTTCACCGAAGAGCTGCTGCGCAACGTGGCCATTGCTGCCACAGGCAGTGCGGTGTTAACCCACCAAGAGCGCGAGCTTGATTTAAGCAAGCCTTTTGACCGCCTTACCATTGTCCAGGCCATTACCAAGTATGCTCCCGAATACAATGCAGAACAGCTTGAAGATGAAACCTTTCTGCGTAATGAGCTGAAAAAATTCGGGGTGGATGCCTATAACGATCCTGTCATGTCACGTGTGGGTAAAGGCGCACTGCAACTGGCCCTGTTTGAAGAAACCGCTGAAGCCAAATTGTGGAACCCCACCTTCATTATTGACTACCCGGTAGAGGTTTCACCACTGGCCCGTGAGTCTGATACGGTTCCCGGCATTACCGAACGCTTCGAGCTGTTCATTACCGGCCGTGAAATTGCCAACGGTTTCTCCGAGCTGAATGACCCGGAAGACCAGGCTGCCCGCTTCCGTGCCCAGGTTGAGGCCAAAGATGCCGGCGATGAAGAAGCCATGTTCTACGATGCCGATTACATCCGCGCACTTGAATACGGTATGCCCCCTGCCGGTGGTTGTGGTATTGGCATAGACCGCCTGGTTATGCTGCTCACAGACAGCCCAAGCATTCGCGACGTGCTGCTGTTCCCGCATTTGCGTAAAGAAGACTAAGACTTGTACAACAGCGGGATAATAATTCCGCTGTTGCTGAAGAAACGGGATAAACGTATGCATTCCCACGCGGGAGTGAACTGACCCCCTAAAGTTGGACAGTTAAAAACTAAGCAGCTTCTAAAACCTGAGTTCGGTATTGTACCGGACTCAGGCCGTTTAAGTTAAGCTTGATACGCTTGTGATTATAGTAGTGAATGTA
>JAAYHN010000117.1 GCA_012735395.1 Alcaligenaceae bacterium
AAGGGGTCGTGGGTTCAAATCCTGCCGGGCGCGCCAGTATTCCTAAAAAAGCCACTTCTTATGAAGTGGCTTTTTTATTGCCACCCAAATTAACTAAACCCACCAACATATATCAACCTGCATATTCCATTTTCCCTCAAACATAAACAATATTGATTCCTTTACAAGCACAATCCTGACTGTCGACAAACAATCGGTTAAACTTTGTAAATCATCACCATCAAACAAGAATTACCATGCAAAAAAACCGGATTTTATTAGGCTTAATATTGGCAGGTACAGCGGTACTTGCGGGCTGCAGCAAAAAAAGTGATAGCGGCTACCCCGAAGAAGTAAAACAAAACATAAACAATCAATGCCTGCGCAGTTTTGCCGCTTCAGCGGGAAGCCAGTATAACGAAGAACAGGGTAAAGCCTTGTGCAGTTGCTTTACCAATGAAACTGAAAAAGCCATGCCCCTGGAAAAAATGAAGCGTTATGAAACCATGATTGCCAACAATGAGCAAAGTGATGAACGTAAAGAGCTTGATGCCATTTTTACAAAAATAAGCCTGCAGTGCCTTAAGAATTAATTTAACGGCAACAACAGAAGCTGGTATCTCGTGCCGCCACACTTAACCACCAAGTGGAAATGTGGCGGTTTATTCTTATACCGGCGTTAAGGTGTGCAAATCCAGCAGGGTCAGATCATGCCGGCCATCCTGCAAAAATGCCCCCGTATCAATATAGTAGGTATTGCCCAGCACCATCATTTTTTCAACAATATTATGGCCAACCACCAACGCGTCCACCCCTTCTATGCGGGTGCTGTCAAGCGCAGCGAAGCGGCGTCTGGCCCACATCAGTTTTTCCTGTAAACGGGCATTGCCACCAGGGCTCAAAAGCACCTGTTTCATTTCCTGCCATGAATCAAACGGGCACTCGGCATGCACCATACCGATAAACCCGGCTTTGGTTTCAAGTTCAAACACCAAAGGCAGCCGCCTGAATGCCTCGCGCACCCTATGACGCTTGGGGGCCGGAAGCTCATTGAGCCAGAATGCCTTTAAGCGCCGCAAAATATCCTGGTACTCTGCCCTGGTTTCCGCATGCAAGACAATGTCTTCATGATTACCCTTGATGGCATAAAACCAGGGTTGGCTTAAAAACGCCAGTACCCTTGTTGATTCCGGCCCCCGGTTAACCAAGTCTCCCACAGAAAACAGGCGATCGCAGGCAGGGTCAAATTCGATCTGCGCCAGTTTCTTTTCAAGCAGGGAATACATGCCATGGATATCACCTACCGCAAAATCCCTGCCTGCCCTGTTCAACTGGAAACGGCGAATCAGCTCATGTTTCATTTTCTGCCACACACCGGATGGATACCCACCCTTTAATTACATTAATTTCATGCCTAGCGTGTTTTAATTTTAAATTACGGTCATGGCCCAATTGATGCAACTGGCGGAACTGCCGCATCCACTCATTAAGCCTGGCCTCGCTTGGCATGGGAATATGTTGCAAATCAAGCCAGTAACGCAACACATTGGCCTGGCGGTGCATTGGCAGCTCACGCCACTTCTGCAGGGAAAAACGGGTGTTATCTGCCGAGGCATCCAGCGTGGCATAATCAATCTGCGCCAGATCTTTTAATAACAGGGTGTTTTCCGCCATCAGGCGGCTGTGCCGGGCCAGATTACCGCGCCATCCATGCCAACGTTCATCCAGCACGGGAACCAGCATTTCACGTACGGCAGCGCGGGTATACCTGCTATCGGCATTGGTTGGGTCATGCACCGCCTGCCAGCCCGTTTCAAGGAAAAATTGTTTTTCGGCCTCCAGGATATTCTGGCGACTGACATCCAGCCAGGGACGGTAAAAATGCAATTCACCCCTTTGGCTATGCCCGGCCATCGCAGCCATACCCTGCACCCCCGCACCACGCAACAGGCGCAGCAGTACCGTTTCTGTTTGATCGTATAAATGATGTGCCAGCAGGAAATGCCGGATACCGGTTCTTTCCGCAAAATCTTCGTAGGCCCGGTAACGTGCATTACGCGCCGAAGCCTCTATGCCCAGCCCGGAAGTGGAAGCCACCTGGACATATTCAATACTGCATTCCACCCCCAGCATTTGTGCCAGTTGCCGCGTATGCCTGACCCATTCATCGGCAATGGCCTGCAAACCATGATGCACATGCACGGCATGAATTTTTATATTGTAAAGGGAAGCAATATGCGCGGCATAAACCAGCAACATGGCAGAATCGGCGCCACCACTGACACCAATGGCATACACCGGTGTTTTTGCTGAACGGAACAGCGCATGCAAAGGGGAAGACAAAAAAGCGTCTTTAAGAAAAGACGCTTTTTGTGGGTTAAGCTGATTTTTCCTGGACACGGCCATAAGACATCAAGCGTTCCAGACGTTTATTAATAAGTTCCGTGGGTTCCAGATCGGCCACCTGACGCAGGGATTCGGCAAGGGCACGACGCAAGGAGCGCGACATGGCTGTCACATCACGGTGCGCACCGCCAACAGGCTCAGGTACAACGCGGTCGATCAGTTCCAGCTCTAGCAGACGGTTGGCGGTAATGGACAATGCCTCTGCCGCCACGGGTGCTTTTTCTGCGCTACGCCACAAAATAGACGCACAACCTTCCGGTGAAATAACACTATAGGTTGAGTATTGCAGCATTTGCACGACATCACCTACCGCAATGGCCAGGGCGCCGCCAGAACCGCCTTCACCAATAATGGTGGCGATAATAGGCACCTTGAGTTCGGCCATGGCATACAGGTTATGGCCAATGGCTTCGGACTGCCCGCGTTCTTCGGCACCAATACCGGGATAAGCCCCCGGGGTATCAACAAAGGTAAATACCGGTAAATTGAATTTTTCGGCCAGACGCATTAAGCGCAAGGCTTTGCGATAGCCTTCGGGGCGAGGCATGCCAAAATTGCGTTTGGCACGTTCTTTGGTATCACGCCCTTTCTGGTGCCCGATAACCATGCATGCCTCACCATTGAAGCGGGCAAGCCCGCCTACGATGGCAAGGTCATCCTGAAACATGCGATCACCATGCAACTCGTGGAAATCGGTAAAAATCTCATTGATGTAATCAAGCGTATAGGGACGCTGTGGATGACGGGCAACCAATGCCGTTTGCCAAGGTGTTAACTTGGCATAAATATTGGTGGTAAGTGCTTCGCTTTTTTGCTGCAAACGCCCTATCTCTTCTGATATATCTACGGCTGAATCAGAAGATACGTGGCGGAGCTGTTCTATTTTCTGCTCAAGCTCGGCAATCGGTTTTTCAAAGTCTAAGAATGTAAATTTCATGGTTTCTGATTTTAATATGAATCTGGCTGGAAGTGAGCTTATTTGGCAACAGAATCCTGACTAAGCCATAAATACCAGGTTGCCACTGTTCTCCAGGGTTGCCACGTTTGTGCCACTTCCCTGACTTCATAACGGGATACGGGCTCTCCGCTAAAATAATGCATTGAAATAGCCTTTAACAGACGCTGGTCATCTATAGGCAAGACATCGGGGCGATGCAGGTTAAATATCAAAAACATATCTGCCGTCCAGCGACCAATACCACGAATACTGCATAGTTCCGCAATAATTTCTTCATCGCCCATTTTAGACCATTTTGCCGGGTGCACTTTTTTTTCATTGAAATGCACGGCCAGGTCCAGGATATATTCCGATTTACGCTTTGACAAACCCGCCGCCCTTAACTGTTCGACATCATATTCCAAAACAGCGGCGGGCGACGGACGGGAACCGCATAGGGTCGTAAATTTTTTCCAGGCGGTTTCTGCCGACTGCACAGAGACCTGCTGCCCGATAAGCGCCCTCGCCAGCGTAACAAACGCCGGTTTATTGCTTGTTAACCAGACATCATCATGATGCGGAATGATTTTACGCAGGATACGGTCACGCTTCATTAAATAATTGACCGCCTCATCCCAGTAATCGGGCTTATCTGCCTTCTGGGGAGTTGCTTGTGTCATATTCTGCCCCTACACCCTTCGCCACTGCGTCAAACCACCCGGTTTGTCTTCAAGCTCGATGCCGGCTTCCTTAAGCTCATCGCGAATTTGATCGGCAAGCGCAAAATCTTTATTTTGCTTGGCTTGCTGGCGCTGTTCTATTTTGGCGTTAATGTGCGCTTCATCAAGAGCTGGGCCGGCCATTTCCGCATTTTTACGGGTATAGCGTGTTACCGAACGCAAATATACTTCGGGATCATGTTGCAGCAAGCCTAAAACCCCTCCCAATGCCTTGATCTGGCTGGCCAGCTCGACAGACTTCAGGCGGTTGGCTTCAGTTGCCATTGAGAACAGCACAGAGATGGCCACTGCGGTATTGAAGTCATCATCCATCGCTTCTTTGAAGGCGATGGCATGGCTGGAAGTCCAGTCGATTTCCGCCTTTACCGTACCGACATTGTTTAATGTCTGGTAAATACGGTCGATGGCAGCCTGGGCATCAAACAGATTGTCGGGGGTGAAGTTTTGCGGGCTGCGATAATGATTGCGCACGATAAAGAAACGCAGCATTTCGGCTTCACGCGGGTTCCAGTCGTAGTCTGCCGCTTCAGCACCGGATTCGACACCAATGGTTTGCCTGATAGTACGGAAGTTACCCAATGATTTAGACATCTTGTCGTTGTCTACCATTAAAGGACCGCAATGCATCCAGACATTGGCCAGATTGCCGCCGTAAGCACCTTCGGTTTGGGCAATTTCATTTTCATGATGGGGAAACTTCAGGTCGGGGCCACCACCATGGATATCCAGTGGCAAACCCAGCAATTCCTTGCTCATGGCAGAACATTCGATATGCCAGCCAGGACGCCCCAGCCCGTAGGGAGATTCCCACTTGGAGTCACTGGGTTCCTCTTCCTTGGCTGATTTCCACAAAACAAAATCAAGCGGATCATGTTTGCTGGAAGAAACCGCCACCCGCTCGCCTGCCCGCATATCATCAAGGGAGCGGCCGGATAGTTTGCCGTAGCCTTCAAATTTACGTACGGCATAATTCACATCACCGTCATCAGACTGATAGGCAAGGCCTTTTTCTTCAAGGGTTTTGATAATATCCAGCATACCCGGCACATGCAAGGTGGCACGCGGTTCGTGATCGGGGGCCTGTACACCCAGCGCCTTTTCATCGGCATGCATGGCATCGGTGTAATAGCCCGTCACTTCACTTAGGGGTTTATTGACGGCAACCGCCTTGCGAATGATTTTATCGTCGATATCCGTAATGTTACGTACATATGTAACGTCGTACCCTTTCTCCCTGAGCCAGCGCTGTACCACATCAAAACTGACCAGCATCCGGGCATGCCCCAAATGGCAATAGTCATATACAGTCATCCCGCATACGTACATGCGCACCTTATTGGGTTCAACGGTAACAAGACGCTCTTTCGTACGGGATAAAGAGTTATAGATATGCATAGAAAGAAAAAAGAAACAGAAAATTATCCGGCATTAAAAATACCGGATAAAGTTAATCGAAGAATTTAACTGGGTTCAGTGATAGTTTAATACGTTCTAATCTGAACTAAGGCTAAAATAAGCATTAACTGAAGTATAGCAATTCCATCTGCTTATCTGCACCTGGTTTTATTTATAAATCAATTATTTTTTTGGATGATCAGTGAGACAACGATTAATTTTTCTCAAATATGCCGGCATCGCTGCATTCACGCTACTTATGCATAGCCATAGTGTGAATGCACAAACGCAACCCGCCACAACACCTGATGGCGGCTGGCAGGGATTGGCCAATGTATTGAAAATGCTTGAACCTTCCGTAGACACTTCCCTACCGGAAACAGCCGTGCAGGCAAGCCAGCGAATCAACCAGCTGATCGCCAGCGGTAAATTTGAACAGGCCTTAAATGAAATAAAACAAAGGCAGCTTAAAGTTTCCCACATTGACCAGCCCGGCACCGATGTCCAGCTGCGTTTTCTGCAGGCGCGCGCCTTAAGCGGCCTGGGCCGTTCAGCTGAGGCCATTGCCGTTTACCGGGACATGACCGGCAAATACCCTGAACTGGCCGAACCCTGGAACAATATGGCCACGTTACAGCTTAAGGCCGGTCTGCTTGACCAGGCTTATGAATCCCTTAAAATGGCCATTACCATTAATCCTCAATACGGCATTGCCCATCGCAACATGGGTCTGGTCCAGCTGATTCAATCCAACCGCTCCTTTTCGCAGGCCGTGCAATATGGCGTCAAGGATGCCGCCACAGCGGCAGCGGCCACCCAACGGATTATCAACGGCAATTAACCCATGATTACTTTACCTTTCCGGGCAAAACGGTTTGCCCGTACTTTTATCATGCTTAGTGGGCTGGCAATCATGCCGGTATCACTGGCGGCTTCTGAAACCCCTCAACCAACAAAGGAAACCTCAATGAGCGCACTACCTCGCGTCAAGCTGCAAACCAATCACGGTGACATCATTATCGAACTGAATACAGAAAAAGCGCCTGTTACGGCAGAAAATTTTCTGTCATATGTAAAAGAAGGGTTTTACGACAATGTTATTTTCCACCGTGTCATTAAAAACTTCATGATTCAGGGTGGCGGTTTCCAGCCTGGCATGAAAGAAAAAAACACCCGTGCACCGATCAAAAACGAAGCAAATAACGGTCTTGCCAATGACAAATACACACTGGCCATGGCTCGCACCAACGACCCGCATTCGGCATCGGCCCAGTTTTTCATCAATTCACGTGACAACGACTTCCTGAACTTCACCGCACCAACCGCCCAGGGCTGGGGCTATGCCGTCTTCGGTAAAGTGGTTGAAGGCACCGAAGTGGTAGACAAAATTGAGGGTGTAAAAACAGGCAATCGCGGTTTCCACCAAGACGTCCCCACTGAAGATGTTGTTATCGAAAAAGCGACGGTTGTTGAATAAACTGCCGCTTCCCGGAACCATCTGGCTCGCCTCGGATATCCATCTGGGCGGGCATATCCCCGAAACCAGACAGGCTTTTTATGAGTTCCTGGCCCGTGCCCGGCAAGAAGCCGATACACTCATTCTGGCCGGGGATATTTTTGATTTCTGGGCCGGTGACGACATCGCCCTGAAATCTCCCGAGCCCTGGCTGCAGGAAGCGTTGCAGCACCTTGCACAAACCGCCGCCCATATCCCGCTTTATTTAATGCATGGCAATCGTGACTTCCTGCTGGGAAAGAAAATTGCCCGTCATCTGGGCGCCACCCTTCTGGAAGATACGGTAATTCTGGCAACCGATGCCGGCCTGGTACGGCTTAGTCACGGTGACGAATACTGCACCGACGACCTGGCTTTCCAGCGTTTCCGGAAAATCGTGCATAACCCTTTCATTCAGGCTGTTTTCCTTGCCCTGCCCCGCAAGCTACGCCAATCCATTGCCAACTGTGCCCGTCGTAAAAGCCAGGCTTCGCATCAATATAAAAATGACAGCATAATGGATGTTTCAGCAGGCACTATTGAGAACATTTTCCGGCAGGACAGGGATATCCACACCCTGGTTCATGGCCATACCCATAAACCAGCCCATCATGAAATCATGCTGGATGGCAAGCGCTGCCATCGCTGGGTACTGCCTGACTGGGAATTTGATCATGGACCGAACCGTGCCGGCTATATTGAAATAAAAAAAAGCGGTACATTTCTGCACCGCCATGAAGGGACCCTCAATACTTCAATATTAAAAAATAATTAATTTCCCTGGAAAACAGGTGTGCGTTTTTCCCTGAACGCCTGCGAACCTTCCCGGTAATCTTCGGTCAGGCCCATTTCGCGCTGCAATTCCGTTTCCAGATTAAGCTGCTGCTCAAGCGTGTTGTCGGCACTGGCATAAATGGCCTGTTTGGTTGCCGAAAAAGCCCGGGTCGCCCCATTAACCAGCTGAATATGCATTTTATCAATTTCCTCTTGCAGGCTTTCATCGGGAATGCATTGCCAGATCATACCCCACGCCTCGGCCTGTTCTGCGCTGATAGGCTGTGCCAGCATGGAAGCCGCCACGGCCCGTTGCGTACCAATCAAACGTGGCAGGAAATGGGTGGAACCGGCATCGGGAATCAGGCCGATTTTGGCAAATGCCTGAATGAATTTGGCAGATTTCACCGCATAAATGATGTCACATGCCAGAACCAGACTGAAACCGGCACCGGCAGCAACTCCATTCACAAAGCATATAACCGGCACTGGCAAGGCACGCAAACGCAAGATAAGCGGCTTATAGTTTTTCTCGAGGCTCTCACCCAGGTCACGGTACTGGCCCGGCTCCATCGGCTGTCTTTCACTCAGGTCCTGCCCTGCACAAAAACCACGGCCTGCCCCGGTCAGGATCACACCACGCAAATCAACCCTTGACTCAAGCAGGGAAATAACATCCCTGAGCTCTTCATGCATCAGGCTGGTAAAACTGTTCAGGCGTTCGGGGCGGTTCAGGGTAATATAGCCAACTCCTTCCCGGTAACTGAACAGAATCGTTTCATATTTTCTGGTATTCATTCAAGGGCCTCCAGCTGCTTCAGGTGATACGTCGTGTCGCCCAACAAATAATCAATAAACGTTAAGCGTTTAAAATAATCTCCCACTTCCAGTTCATGGGTCATCCCCATACCACCGTGCAACTGGACGGCACTCTCGCCAATTAAACGGCCTGCCATGGCTACCTTGACTTTGGCAGATGACAACATGCGACGTTTTTTGGCCTGATCGGCCTCTCCTACAGCCGCAGCCGCCACATAGGCCATGGAAAGGGACACTTCCTTCTGCACATACATATCGGCCAGACGATGCTGAAGCACCTGGAATTGGGCCAGCGGCTTGCCAAACTGTTGACGGGTTTTCAGGTACTCAACCGTGATACCCAGCAACGCATCCATGGCACCGGCGGCATGGGCACACAAGGCCACAATGCCATCATCAAGCCCCTTGTTTAACAGATCCAGTGCAGGCTGGCCACTTGCCAGCAATGCCGTGACATCAAGACTGACCTGGTTGAAAGCGATATTGCCGCAACGGGTACCATCCATGGTGGGGAAATCCTGTACCACAATGCCATCAATATCAGCCGGCACCAGCAGCAAGGCCAGCTCACCGTTTAACAAGGCACTGACAATAAAAACATTGGCCGCACCCGCATGCCATACGGCCTGTTTTTGCCCCGACAAAACCAGCTTGCCGTCCTGATTCTGCACTTGCGTGCCGATATCGGCCAGGTTATCTTTACGCTGTCCTTCTTCATAGGCCAGGGTAAAAATTGTTTCACCGCTGGCAATCTTGCCCAGGTAATCCTGCTTAAGCGCTTCTTTATCGCTCCCGGCCAGAATCCGTGCACAAATAACCGCGCTGGGTACCACCGGCTCTGACACCAGGCCACGCCCCAGTTCCTGGTGAATCGCCAGCAACGAGGCGGCCGACTCACCAAAACCATCATATTCTGCCGGCACGCTCAAACCCAGCACGCCCAGCTCGGCCAGTGTATTCCAGGCAGCACTGTCCAGTTCCGCCTGTTCCTGCCGCTTGCGGCGTTTTTCAAAACTCCAGTCTTCTTTTACGACACGACTTAAACTTTCTGTCAGCATTTGCTGTTCTTGACTATATGCGAAATCCATTATTCCTCCAGTTTCCTTTAATTTTCAGCTCAATGTCCGTTAACAATTACACATCCAGAATCTGCTTGGCAATAATGGATTTCTGAACCTCTGTCGTACCACCATAAATCGAGGTTTTACGCATATCGAAATAATTGGCGGATGCCGCTGCCGCAAACCCGTGTCCAGGGCCAAACACATCACTGCCCGCCTCCAGCCAGGATGGGCTGTAAGGCCAGCCGTTCAGGCCCATTACCTCAAGCTGGAGTTTGGCCAGATCCTGCTGGATTTCAGAACCACGGATTTTTAATACGGAGGCCTGTGGACCAGGGCCTTGCGTGCTGTCTGATGCAATACGCAGCAACATCATTTCCAGGGCAATAATATCTGCTTCTATCAGGGAAATTTTATCTTTCAGGCGGCTATCCTGATTGGCCGGCTTGCCATTCCACTGCACTTCAGCAGCCAGGTTTTTAAGAATTTGCAGCTCGCGATAGCACAACCCGATACCGGCAATCCCGGTACGCTCATGACCCAGCAAATACTTGGCATAAGTCCAGCCTTCGTTCTCATTACCCACCAGGTTTTCATAAGGAACCTTGACATCTTCCAGCCAGACTTCGTTCACATCATGCCCACCATCCAGGGTCTTGATGGGGCGTACGGTTACACCAGGCTGGCGCATATCAATTAACAGCATGGAAATACCACGCTGAGGCTTTGCCTCGGGATCGGTGCGAACCAGGCAGAACATCCAGTCGGCATATTGCCCAAGGGTTGTCCAGGTTTTCTGCCCGTTAACGACATAACCTTCAGGTGTCTTTTCGGCACGGGTTTTCAGTGAAGCCAGGTCAGAACCCGAACCGGGTTCTGAATATCCCTGGCACCACCAGTCTTCAATCCGCAACATGCGCGGCAAAAAGCGTTGCTGCATTTCAGGACTGGCATATTTCATTAATACCGGGCCAATCATGCTTAAGCCAAATGGCAGCAAGCGGGGAGCGCCCGCTTTAAAAGACTCAATTTCAAATATCAGTTTTTGCAGGGCGGTCCAGCCAGTGCCACCGAACTCGACCGGCCAGCTGGGTGCCCCCCAGCCATGATCATCAAGGGCGTGGTGCCAGCGAATATAATCCGTGTTTTCCAGGCGCTGGTGTTTAAACACCTTGTCTTTGATATCCTGGGGCAAGGCCGTTTCCACAAACTGTCTTACCTCTTCACGAAATGCAATATCTTCCTGTGTCAAATTCAGATCCATATGTCCTCCATTTTTTAATTAATGCTATAACACTACAAAAAGAAGGGTTTCACAATTTACTTTTTTGGAAGCCCCCATTCAACATCGGTTTAACTGAACGCCCTACCTCTCACCTTATCTTCCTGCCTATTAGTAGAAACCATAATTCATTCAGAATGAAGACGTACTTCATAAAATGCAGATTGCATTTACAGTCGTCTGAATAAATACTATGCCGATTCGTTATTATCATTTTGCGAGAATTACTTATGGCACAAGACAATGCAACATTAACCGTGGGGGCTGAAAAGTACTTCCACGAACAACTTGCACAGGGAAATTTCCTGATTCAGCGCTGCAAGGCATGCAGCACCAGTATTTTCTTTCCACGCATGATTTGCCCGCACTGTGGCTCCGGTGACATCGAATGGTATGCCCCTTCAGGAAAAGGTACCGTCTATGCCACCACCATCGTACGCAAAAAACCTGAAGCAGGTGGTGATTACAATGTTGCCCTGATCGACCTGGAAGAAGGCCCCCGCATGATGAGCCGGATTGAAGGCATTGCCCCTACCGAGGTCAAGATTGGCCAAAAAGTCCAGGCAAGCGTCAAAACGGCCGAAGAAGGCAATATCGTAATTTTCACAGTGGCAGGAGAATAAAAATGATTGATAAAAAACTAAGAGGCTCCGCTGCGATTGTGGGCGTTGGACATGCAGGTCTGGGTGATGCAAGCGGTTTTAGCGAAATGGAAATCATGGTACAGGCGGCCCAGCGTGC
>JAAYHN010000009.1 GCA_012735395.1 Alcaligenaceae bacterium
GTGGTAACCCGGTTGTGATTCCCGTTCAAGCACCAGCACCTTTGCATGCGGAGCCAAACGATACGCGACGGAAGCACCGGCAATACCGGCACCGATTACAATGACATCAAATTGATTTTCACTACTCATGCCTTAGCCTATATTGACGTGATGTTTTGGGAGAATACACATGATTTTACGTATTTCTCAAGTATACCTACATCGCTCTTTTTTTCGTATAGGAAAAACACTTAGTGCAAATTGTTATCATCCAGAAAGTCGGGTATGGGCATGACTGCAATCCCTTCTTCCTGTAATTCCCTGGTTTCCTGCGGGCTTGCCTTGCCACGAATCGAGCGTTCTTCGGCATCGCCATAATGCATGCGTCTGGCTTCGGTGACGAAGCGGTCACCGACATCTTCGCTCTGCTTCACAAAGGTACGCAACTGCTGCATGACAGCGGCCTGGACCTGCGCCAACTGCTGTTCGTCTATATTGACTGCTTTTTCTGGCACAGGGGTTTGGCTTGCGACAGCAGATGCGGATTGCTTTTCTTTTTTTAAATGGGAAACGTTCAGGCGTGGGGCCGACAGCATCTTGCTGACATGGTGACTGTCACAGACCGGACAGCTTAACAGCCCCCTTTCTTTTTGCGAATCATAGTCTTCATGTGATGAAAACCAGCCCTCAAACACATGATGCGCATCACACTGGAGGTCAAAAACTTTCAAAGCCATAATAACTCGAATAAAAACATCATATTGAATTATAAGGCATAAATTAAGATTAGCCGGGATTCTGGCAAACCTGGCAGCCACCATCCCGGACGCAAGCTTTTTAGATCAAGCCGGCTTGAACTGATAAGCCGGCTTGATCCTGAACAGGCAAGGCCGGGAAAGATATAAAACAAACATTTTCCAGCAATGCCCTGTCACAAACACGGGCTGGAAAAGCACTTAACTTGAAAGCCTTTCATTCTGCTCGTTTTGCAGTTGGCGCCACATAATTTTACCGGTATTTGATTTGGGTAATTCATCAAAAAACGTCACACTACGCGGTGCTTTATAAACAGCCATATGCTCACGTGACCAGGCAATAATATCTTTTTCCTTTATATCCTCCCCCTCTTTCAGTACCACCAGGGCCCTGACTTGCTCTCCCTGTTTTTCATCATGGATACCCACCACACACACCTCCTGGATTGCCGGGTGTGCATACATCATGTTTTCAACCTCACTTGGCCAAACCTTATAGCCTGAGACGTTAATCATGCGTTTGAGACGGTCAGCCATAAAGAAATAGCCATCCTCATCAATACGCGCCAAATCACCGGTTCGGAAAAAACGCTTGCCATCCCTTTCAAAAAACGATTCTTCATTAGCTTGCGGGTTATCCCAATAACCCAACATGACTTGCGAACCGCTGGTAACCAGCTCACCAACCTCACCATGCGGCAACTCTTCTAAAGTTACCGGATCAACAATACGGCTTTCCACCCCTTGGGTTTCAATGCCCAGGCATTGCCGCTTAGGATGATTAAGGGGGTTGCAATGCAGAAAAGAGGCGGTTTCCGTCATGCCATAGCCTTCGTTATAAACAATACCAAAACGTTCTTTCAACATTAAGGCTACTGATTCCGCCATGGCGGCCCCCCCTCCCGAGAGCAGGCTTAGGCTTGAAAGATCCGCATCCCGGGATAACGGATGGGAAAAAAAATCCAAAACCATGGCTGGCGCAGCGGTCCATGAACTAATGCGATACCTGGCACTTAATTGAACCGCAAGGCCTGCATCCCAACGAGGCATCATTATTACGGTAGCCCCCAGAAAAATAGGGATGTTCATGCAGTTTTGCATACCCAATAAATGAAACATGGGTGCTACCGCCAGAATGACCGACTCTGCGTGCATATGACGCCACATCGCTGACCCATAGATAGCACTGAGCATTGTCCTGTGGGTATGGATACACCCCTTGGATTTACCCGTCGTACCCGAGGTATACGGCAAAATGCAGAAGTCATCGGGTGAAACTTCCACTTCATCAAGGCGGTAACGGTTTTCCGTGAGAATGGTTTGAAAATCATGAATATCAACACGCTCGATCGTTGCGTATTCCTTCCTGATAAATTCGGGAATAGTGTCACTTTCCTGATTTTCAAGAATATCTTTGTAGGCATGCACCACGATATGCCGTAAGCCGTCAGCGGTTTCTGTTTGCATGCAAGGCAAAACAGCTTCAACCAGCTCACGGGCAACAAACGCATATTTCGCACCGCTATTTTCCATAAAATAACGGACTTCTTCTGTTGTACACATGGCATTGACTGGAACAATAACCCCGCCAATGCTTAAAACCGCATAATAAGCAATAATAAATTGCGGACAATTCTGGCTGAACAATAACACCCGCTCACCTTTGGCAACACCCAACGCTTTTTGCAAATAAGCTGCCATGCTGTCAACCCTGGCTTTCATACTGGCAAAAGTAAACGTGTTTTCGCAGAAAACAATGGCGGCCTTATCTGGATAGCGCTGGGCTGATGTGGCTAAACAATGCGGCAATGTAACCTGCGGTACATGGATCTTTTCAGGGATACCTTTAGGCCAGTAAAGACTTCTTTCCTGTTGCACCTTAACTCCTTTCTTATAATCATTAATTAATTTCATGTTTACATTCAACTCATGGAAATTAATCAATTCTCAAGTTGGCTGCCTTAATAATATTTCCGTAATTTTCATAGTCTTTCAGCAAAATGGTTTGAAACTCTTCAGGTGTATTACTTACCTGACGCAAGCCAAACTCTTGAAAGCGTTGTTGTACAGCAGGTAGCTTCAGGACTTTATCCAGTTTTTCACTTAAAAACTTCACCATTTCAGGTGATGTATTAGCCGGTGCAAACACACCAAGCCAGCCATTTGAGGTAAAACCTTCAATCCCCATTTCTGTAAAAGTACGTACATTGGGCAAGGTCTTTAAACGATCCGACCCGGTCACCGCCAACACTTTAAATTTATCTGAATCCAGAAAGGCGGTCATGGTAGTAATATCAATAAAGGCAGCGCTCAAGTCACCTGCCAATAAAGCTTGCAATGCCGGGCTGGCACCCCTATAAGGGATATGCGTCATTTCAATATTTTTGGCACGCTTGAATTGCTCTCCATGAATATGTGACGAGGTGCCATTACCATAACTGCCATAGGCATATTTATCAGGATTTTTATGGGCCAACTCAATAAACTCTTCCAGCGTATTGACATTCAAATCTTTATGTACCATAAACAAGTCTGATGAACGTGCCAGTTGGGTAATGGGTATCAGGTCTTTTAAGCCATCATAAGGGATATTCTTATATAACCAGGGTGCCTGCACAATTGCCGTAAAAGTCAATAGTAAGGTGTAACCATCCGGCTCCGACTTGGCCACAATATTATTGCCAATTGTTGCGCTGGCACCAGGTTTATTATCTACCCAAACAGTTTGGCCCAATTCTTTACTTAACTCAGCGCTTACCAGCCGCGTAATAATATCGGTGGCCCCTCCTGGTGGCCCCGGAATAACCATCCGAATGGATTTATCCGGATAACCTTTTAAAGACGCCATGGCCGTTTGCACCGGCATCAAGGCGGCAAAGGCCATACCCAATAAACTACCCAACATGGTTCTACGTGTCATTTTTTGCATAACTTGTCTCCTGATACTTTCTTTTTTAATTGCATATAGCAAGGTTGAAAATTGATTACTTAGACAGCTTCGGATCATTCTTTGAAGAGTCTACATACCAAGCTCTTGCACCCGAAACTGGCAACCATAATTTTTATAATTTATTTTTAATAATCATATGGTTACAAAAACAACCTGTCCCTTTTATTTTTATTATTGCCCTATTAAAATAAACAAAAGACCATTTCGGAGCTTATAAAACACGTATAATTTCAACCCCTTAACCAAAAGAAATTATTTTTAACAAATAAAACAATAATTTACTGGTAAATTCCCTAGTTTCTTTTTAATCCCACCTGTTTTATTATCTTCAACCTTAAATTTTATTATTGGCACAAGCACAAGAAAACCACTGGCCGGGTAATTGACATCGCGCGCTACAGCCAACCCGCTTTCTTGAACCGGAAAAACAGATACCCGCAAATACCCAGCATCCCGCCCAGCACCAGTGGATAACCAAACCACCAATCCAATTCCGGCATGACCCTGAAGTTCATGCCGTAAATACCGGCAATCGCCGTAGGCACTGCCAGAATCGCCGCCCAGGCGGCCAAGCGTTTGGTAATATCGGTTTGCTGGTTCTGCCCGATCATCATGCTGGCTTCAAACGCAAAAGCCAGTGCCTCACGCAAAGAGTTGATCTGCTCTACCAGGCGTGCGACCCGATCGGAAACAATACTGAAATTGGAACGGGAATCCATTTCCACTACATCAATCCGCACCAGCGATAGCTTGCGACATACCTCTATCATAGGGGAAATGGCGGTATGAATACGCAACAGGTCACGACGCTGCTTGTACAGTTTGCGAATATCGTTTTCTTTCAGCCCCTCAAGCAGCATCTGGTGTTCTGACTGGTCTACTTCAAGCTCAAGCCGGGCGGTCAGGCTGGTATAGCTGTCAGCCAGCACATCAAGAATTTCTGCCGCCACATAGTCACTGCCACGCGCAATCAAATCAGGGCAACCTTCCAGCCTTTCCCGCAAGACTGTATTTGACAGGGCGGCACCGCGCCTGACAGTCAGTAAAAAACCAATCCCGAAAATAATCTGTATCTCGCCAAAAACCGGTTTCTTGCCATTTTCCTTGCTTACCGTCATGGCAACGATCTGGATATATTCACCATAATCAATCATTTTTGGACGAACGTGTTTTTTAATAATTTCCTCGGTAGCATCGTCACTTAAGGAAAGCTGCCTGCATATATGCTGTAATTCCGATTTGGTGGGGTCTTTCAGGCCGATCCATAACAAACGTGTTGACTCTTTGCGATAGCCGGAAATCTGTTCTATGGACATGGTCCCACTGCGCCTGCCATGCACATACTCTACCGAAGCAATCACACCTGTTTTGGCAGACTTGCCAGCGTTATTTTCTTTTTTGGGTTCTGTTGCTGGCGGGTTTTCTATTGTGTTAGGTGTTTCTTCTATACTCATGATTCCCCCTGTATGGCCAATTCAAGGGGAATCATACCACGTCAATATGTCACCCCTGATAGTCTGCCAGGCCACGGACAATCAGCATACGCTGGATTTCACTGGTGCCTTCATAGATTTGGGTAATGCGGGCGTCACGGTAGTAACGCTGTACCGGATAGTCTTCCAGATAGCCATAACCGCCATGCACCTGAATAGCCATCGAGCAGACTTTTTCCGCCATTTCTGACGCCATTAGCTTGGCCTGGGCCGCTTCTGACAAACAAGGAATGCCCCGGTTTTTAAGAGAAGCGGCATTGAGCACCATAAGACGGGCGGCATTGATTTGGGTGTGCATGTCGGCCAGCATATTGGCAACGCTTTGATGCTGGGCCAGCGATTTGCCAAACTGTACCCGTTCGTTGGCATATTTCAAAGCCGCCTCAAAAGCCGCCCGGGCAATACCCACTGCCTGGGCACCAATACCGATACGGCCATTTTCAAGGTTTGAAAGCGCAATGGAAAGCCCCTTGCCCCTTTCACCCAGCAAGGCGTTTTCAGGCACCGTACAGTTATCCAGCGTAATGGCGCAGGTATCAGAGGCCCGGATACCCATTTTATGCTCTACCCGGCTTACGATAAAACCGGGCGTATGGGTGGGCACCAAAAAAGCGGACAGCCCTTTTTTGCCCAGTTCGGGATCGGTCACGGCAAAGATGATGGCTATTTTTGCCCGCTTGCCGTTCGTCACGAATTGCTTGGCACCGTTCAAGACCCATTGGCCGTTTTCAAGCACCGCACGGGTTTTTAAATTATGGGCCTCGGAGCCGGCTTGTGGCTCGGTTAAACAAAAACTGCCAATCGCCTTGCCCGATGCCATATCAGGCAGCCATTGTTTTTTTTGTTCATCGTTACCGGCGTTTAGCAATGTGCCACACCCCACCGAATTATGCACACTCATCATGGTACCAATGGCCGCATCTGCGGCAGAGATTTCCTCTATGGCCAGCGCATAAGAAACATAGTCGGTAAATGAGCCGCCCCACTCTTCGGGCACCACCATGCCCAGCAGGCCCAGCTCACCCATTTGTTCAACAATGGCATCATCTATCCAGCCGTTTTTTTCAGCCTGTTCGGCCTGTGGCGCAATTTCATTCTGTGCGAAATCCCGTGCCATATCACGGATCATGCTTTGCTCTTCGCTTAATGCGGTATTAAACATTGATATTCCTTCTTTTCAGGCAGGCAAATGGAGGGGGATTTTTATAAAACCTCACCCCCGTCACAAATAATGATGGCCATTTATTTGGCAGAAAACAGCTTGATAATGGCTGAAAAATCCAGCTGGCCATGGCCCTGTGCACTGAATGTCTGGTAAAGCTGCTGCGCTGCCGCTCCCAGCACCACCGGCACCCTGGCCGCCTTGGCCGCCTCGGTTGCCAACCCCAGATCTTTTAACATTAAATCAGTGCCGAAACCGCCCGCATACCCTTTTGCGGCGGGTGCCGTTTCCACCACCCCCGGATACGGGTTGTACACCTCGGTGCTCCAGCAACGGCCCGAAGAGGTATTGATAATACCGGCAAGAATTTTAGGGTCCATGCCCAGCGACACGCCCAGGTTCATGGCCTCGGCCGCACCGATCATGGAAATACCCAATAGCATATTATTGGCCACTTTGGCTACCTGGCCGTTACCCGGACCACCGCAATACACTATGTTTTTACCCATTGCTTCCAGCACAGGCAGGGCTTTGTCAAAGGTATCTTTTTCACCCCCCACCATGAAAGTAAGGGTGCCGGCCTGCGCCCCACCCGTACCACCGGAAACCGGGGCATCCAGCATGGCGTTACCCTGGGCTGTGGCCTGGGCGGCAACGTCGCGGGCGGTTTGCGGGTCAATCGTTGAAGAATCAATTAGCAAGACATGCTTGCCTACCGCAGCCAGCACGCCATCCTCACCCAAATATACTTTCTTGACATGGGCCGCTGCCGGCAACATGGTAATTAAGATATCGATTTCCTGGCTGGCCACCTGCGCAGGCGAACTTTCCCGGCTGGCCCCTGCCGCTTCCAGCGTTTGCACTGCCGCTTCCACCAGGTCATAAACATACACTTTATGCCCAGCTTTGAGCAGATTCAGCGCCATGGGGGCGCCCATATTTCCCAGACCGATAAAACCGATATTCATGTGTGTCTCCGTATTGCTATTCTGTTTTCTGGATATGATTATTTACGATATGCCAACCTTACTGGTTTTACATCGTGCAGACTGTCATTTTAGAGACGTTTTTCAAGCATTTCAGAAAACGGCTTGTTTTGCGGGAAAGCACTAAGTTAAGAATAATCCCTAACAAAAACCTCATTCTGGATTATGATACAAAAAAAACAGATCTGAAAAGAGAGATAATTAAGCTATGTTACGTCAGTCATTGATCGCATTAACACTTGGTTTAAGCATAACACTTGCGCACCCTGTTATGGCCCAACAGCCAAAACAATTAAGCGCAAAAGAAATCCAGGCACTCACCCAAAAAGCCACCAAAGGTGATGTTGCGTCCCAGCTGAACCTTGGGGTAATGCATATTGCAGGGCAAAGTGTCCGGCAAGACTACACCAAAGCCCGTGAGTGGTTTGAAAAAGCGGCGGCAAAAGGCAATGCTACCGGCCAGGCCAATCTGGCCAACCTGTATTACAACGGTTTGGGTGTGGAACGGGACTATATTAAGGCAAGGCAATGGTATGAGCAGGCTGCAGCCCAAAACCATGCAGCGGCCCAGTTGAATTTAGGGTTCATGTATCACTATGGCCAAGGGGTAAGGCAAGACTTTACAAAAGCACAACAATGGTATGAGAAAGCCGCAGCACAAGGCCTGGCTGTTGCCCAGACCAACCTGGGGCTTTTATATGCCCCCCCCCAGTCAGGCCAGCCCAATTATGTACAAGCCCGGGAGTGGTTTGAAAAGGCGGCAGCCCAGGGACATGTTCCCGCCCAGCTTAACCTTGCCGCCCTTTATGAAAACGGTCGCGGGGTAAGGCAAGACTTTGCAAAAGCCCGTGAATGGTACGAAAAGGCGGCCACACAAGGTAATGTAAACTCACAGCTTATGCTTGGCAATATTTACAGCCAGGGTCGCGGTATCAGGCAAGACTTCAGCATTGCAAAAGAATGGTATGGCAAGGCATGCGACCAAGGCAACCAACAGGGCTGCGATGCTTACCGGGAACTGAATGAGAAAGGCTTTTAAATTAAATTACCTGTGCAAACCGTTCCAGCCACGCGAGGATAACAGCCGTATTCCCTTATGCGACCGGCAAATACTCTAGCAAATCACCCCGCCTGAAAGTGGCTGAAAGCTGCTGCAATGAAACATCACGCTTACCGTATATTTTAGTTAGGGCATTCTGCAGCAAATTAGCCGCATTATTCAGGTACATGCTTTTATTTTCTTCCAGATCCTGGATTAAAGCCGTTAAATTTTTGTGGCTAATACCCTTTAAAGACAGTTGGTGCTTATCCAGCAACTCCTGTCCCATCAACATGGCCATGTAATGCGCGGAATACGGCAAAAATGAAGGTTCCGGTTTTATGTAAACAGGGCGTTTCCTTTCATTTTCAGCCACCCGGAAAACCAAGACAGCCAATACCGCCTGGGCAGGCGTTAAGTGTTCAAACACTTTTTTGTACAGTTTGCCAAATAATTCTTTTCTGCGAAACTTGCTTTGATGCGGCTTTTTACGCCATACAGCCATAACAGCCTCGGCAGTAATGGTACTGGTAATCTGTTTGCCGGACGTGGAGGCATCATCACGAAAACGCTTATAGCTGTACCCCAATGCCTGAATACCTGTTTCCAATTGGTATTGAATCGGGTCATTTGATTTCAAGTCTCTTAAATCAACCGGATTCTGGCTATTGGTTGCATAGGTAATTTCACGAATAAAATCCTGGTCATCTTCTGCAAGCTCATACAGGCGTAACAAAACATAGACATTATCGTAACTATGTCGGTTACCGGGGTCATTCAAGGTATGTTGAATGGTTTTGCAAGTTTGCCCACCATTAATAACCTGAATATTTTCCAGTTTAAGCTGATAGTTTTCACCCTGAAGGGCATTATGACGAAACTTTTGGCACACCATCGTGATGCCATTATTAAAAAAATAAAAATTGTTTTGCTTATTAACGTCAGTTAATGTTTGGTGAATAGAAGCATTAACCCGGTTGGCGTGCAATCCCAAATAGCGCCGGATATTTCTTTCCAATAACAAATCATGGTTACGGTTGAAC
>JAAYHN010000010.1 GCA_012735395.1 Alcaligenaceae bacterium
ATTACTCACCCGTTCGCCACTCGCCGGCAAAGAAAGCAAGCTTTCTTCCCGCTGCCGTTCGACTTGCATGTGTAAGGCATCCCGCTAGCGTTCAATCTGAGCCAGGATCAAACTCTTCAGTTTAATCTCTGTTTGAATTACATCCAATATTACTATCGAACGTATCGCTGCTTCACTCAAAGAAATAACGTTTTATGTATAAAACCTTACTTCTTCATTAGTGAGCGCTTAAAATATAAATTTGGCACCCCAGCAAAACTGGAGTTGCACAGTCATTCCAAGCGCCCACACTTATCGGCTGTTATGTTGTTAAAGAACATTCAATATGACCCGATGGTCATATTGCTGACATATTCTTACCTTACAGTAAGAACATCTCGCACTCAGCTCAACCGGTAAACTACCCGACTGACTTGACTGCGCTTTGTTGTGTCAGCAACAAAGAAACGAGATTATGAAGCATTTAAAACAACCTGTCAAGTGTTTTTTTAAATTATTTTAAAATCATTTTTAACAACAACTTTAAAACAACTCCACCCAACTGGCAGCATACCTCACTACCTCACTCTTTCTTAATAAACCTGCTTTGCGCTTATTGCGTACCTGCTTGCTTACTGAGAGAGGGTTTTTCGCATTGACTTCGGGGAAAACCCTGATGTCGTTGCTGCGAAAGAATGTAACTATAGCAAGCCGCGCCGAACCTGGCAAGAAGTTTTTGTGAAACAAAAGGAACCAATACAGGTTTATTTTACACCTTATATGGCAAGTATTTGTTTTAATTAGGGAAAACCATAAAACAACAAAAAACCACAGTTTGTGTTTTTAGTGCAACATTGCAACGGAAGGGGTTTATTGGGGGTAATGGACAGGGCTTGATTGGCGGGTAGCGGGTGGGCATTCCCACGCGGGAACAAGTGTCGAGTGTAGTGGCATGGACTGTGTAATGGATATATGCACTCCCACCCGGAGCACGGGAGCAAGCATAGGTGTATTTTTTGCAACACCCATATAAATTAATCTTTTAATTAATTGCCCCCCTATTTTTGCTTTAGTCTTATATTTTAAATATGCGTTTTTATCCTGAATTAGGCTGAAATGCTTTTTATCTGTTTTCCCGCATGTATTGCTTGATTTCAAGCGCCCTGACTGCATATAGTAAACAATCCAATTTCTTTCATACTTAAGTAGTATTTATGCCAGCATCTTCTTTCCCCGGCCTGAGCAAGGCATTCAGCAGAGGATTTATTTCCCAGCTACGTCCTAAAATGCTTTTTGCTATTGTCCTGCCCTTTCTTGTGGCCCTGCTATCGGCCATTATTCTATTAACTTATGCCTGGGACCCGCTTGATAACTGGTTTTATGACAGTGCAAGCAAATGGGCATGGTTCCAGTCGGCTTCAAACTCTTTGTCCGACTGGGGGTTCAGCACCATGAGCGACTGGTTTGCCGGGCTGCTTTCTTTTATTGCCTTATGCGCCATCAGTGGTGTTATTGGCCTGGCCGTTGCTTCTATTGTTATTATGCCAATGGTACTGAAGCAACTGAGCGAACTGAACTATCCTGATCTGGAGCGCAAGGGCATCAATGCCACCACCACCAGTATTACCAATGCCGTCAAAGTTTCTGCCATTTTCATTATTGGCTGGCTGGTAACACTGCCACTCTGGTTTATTCCTTTCATGCCCATTGTGCTTTCATTATTCTGGGGCGCTTATGCTTTCTCTCATATGAGCCGGCTGGACGCCATTGTTGAACACGCCACACCGCAGGAACGCAACTCTATTATTAAAAAGCATAACAAAAGCTTCTGGCTGATTGGCTTGATTTGTGCCGCCATTGCCCTGATCCCACCCTTTTCATTGGTAATGCCGGTTTACTCTATTCTGGTTTGCACACATTATGGCCTGAACGCCCTGCAGGAATCACGCAAGCAACAATTGATTTCCAGCGATATTCAATAATAACAAACGCCCGGCCATGAATTGCGCCATTACAGGTGAACAATTCATGGCCGGGCGTTTTTTCTACCTGCCTATATCTCTATATATTAGGTATAGATACGTTCAGGTGCCTTCCCACTCCGGGCCACCCACATCAATATCAAACAATGCCAGTAAACGGGCAACTGTATGATCAACCATTTCATCAATGGTTTTGGGGTGATGGTAAAACGCGGGTAACGGCGGAAAAACAATCCCGCCCATTTCGGTTACCAAGGTCATATTACGCAAATGTGCGAGGTTAAACGGTGTTTCGCGAACAGCCAGCACCAGACGACGGCGCTCTTTCAGGTGCACATCGGCCGCACGGGTAATCAGGTTATCTGACAAACCATGTGCGGTAGCCGCCAGTGTCCGCATCGAACAGGGCAAGATCAGCATACCGGCTGTTGCAAAAGCACCGCTGGCCAGCACGGAACCCACATCCCTGAAGTTATACACATGATCTGCCAGATCAAATACATTCTTGCGATCCAGTTGCAGCTCATATTTAATATTAAGCACACCGGAAGGAGAAATAATTAAATGCGTTTCCACATCAGGCACGTCACGAACCCGTTCCAACAAACGTGTGGCGTAGATTGAACCCGTTGCACCGGTAATACCGACAACCAGGCGCCGTTTATTAAGCATCCAGGGCGCCCGCTTCTTGCAGGACGGTTTTCAATTCACCGCTTGCATACATTTCAGTCATGATGTCAGAGCCACCAATGAACTCACCTTTTACATATAACTGCGGGATAGTTGGCCAGCTGGAGTATTCCTTGATGCCATTGCGAACCTCGGCGTCTTCAAGCACATTAACAGTTACCAGTTTCTTGACACCCAGTTCCCGTAAAACTTCAATCGCCTTGCCAGAGAAACCACATTGCGGGAACTGTGCAGTGCCTTTCATGAACAGAACAACAGGGTGTTCGGTTACAGTTTCACGGATAAAATCTTGTACTTCACTCATTTTATTTTCACCTAATCAAACGTTTAAACAGCTGCTCTACCCGAACAGATTAATACCCGAGTATTTTACTCTGAAATTTGCCACTGACCACCTGAAATCCGCTCAATGCCAGATAAGTCTTTACGGCTCTCTACCTTGCAAAAACCGGTTTCCTGCAGCAAGGCCCTGACGGCGGCCGCCTGATCCCAGCCATGCTCAAGCCAGAGCCATGCCCCATCATGCAAGAACCCGGGAGCACCCATAATAATTTTATTGATAGCCGTTAAACCGTTATTAAAATCAGTCAAGGCCTGTTGAGGCTCAAAACGCAAATCACCCTGCACAAGATGCTCATCTTCCTGGTGGATATAAGGCGGGTTTGATACAATCAGATCAAATTTGCCTGGCGGTATCTGCCCGTACCAGTCACTATTAATGAACTTGACCTGCACACCCAATGAACGGGCATTTTCCTGTGCCACCTGCAAGGCAGCCGCGCTATTATCCGAGGCCAGAACAGTTGCCTGCGGACAGAAATGGGCAATTGAAATCGCAATTGCCCCACTGCCCGTTCCCATATCCAGCACCCTGGCACCAGGCTTGGTTTGCACATGGGCAATAGCCGTTTCAACCAGCAGTTCGGTATCGGGCCGGGGAATAAGCACCGAAGGGGTCGTTTTAAACTCTAGGCCCATGAATTCTTTATAGCCAAGAATGTACGCCATTGGCTCACCCTTTTGCCGGCGACTGATCATTTCATGAATTTGCCGTAAATTTTCAGGGGAAATGACATCAGTATCATGCGCAATCATCCAGGCGCGCGACACATCCAGCACATGACCGATAATCATGCGGGCTTCAAGCAAAGGCAAGCCGGACTGCGCCAGCACTGAACGGATATTATCCATGCCCAGCAAAATCAATGATCGCCCAACGCAGCCAGCAGCTCGGCCTGACGCTCGGCAATCAAGGCACCGGTAAGCTCATCAAGAGAGCCTTCCATAATTTGCTGCAATTTGTACAAAGTTAAATTAATACGATGATCGGTAACACGGCCTTGCGGGTAATTATAGGTACGGATACGCTCTGAACGGTCACCGGTTCCCACCAGGCTTTTACGTTCTGCCGCCTCTTTAAGCTGTTGCTCTTGCCGCTGAATGTCATTGATTCGCGCAGCCAGCACACTTAAGGCTCGCGCCTTGTTTTTATGTTGGGAACGATCGTCCTGGCATTCGGCCACAATCCCGGTTGGAATATGCGTGACACGCACGGCAGAGTCGGTCTTGTTAATATGCTGCCCACCCGCACCACTGGCGCGGAAAGTATCAATACGCAACTCAGCCGGATTCAACACCACCTCGGCCAGCTCATCGGCCTCGGGCAAAATGGCTACCGTGCAGGCAGACGTATGGACCCTGCCCTGTGACTCTGTTTCAGGAACACGCTGTACACGATGCGCACCCGATTCATACTTCAAACGCCCATACACCCCGTCACCGTCAATACGGGCAATAATCTCGCGATAGCCGCCCATTTCAGACGGGTTTTCTGACATAATCTCTACTTTCCAGCCATTTTCTTCAGCGTAACGGCTATACATACGGAACAGGTCGCCCGTAAAAATGGCACTTTCATCACCACCGGTACCAGCACGAATCTCAAGGAACACGCCACGTCCGTCATCCGGGTCTTTAGGCAACAGCTCCAATTGCAATTGCTCTTCGAGTTCGGCAATTTTGTCTTTGGCCAGTTTCATTTCCTCTTCACCCATTTCTTTCATTTCGGGGTCAGACATCATTTCCACCGCAGTTGCCAGATCAGCCTCGGTTGCCTCATAACTGTTAAAAAGCGCAACGACCGGATCAATTTCCGCACGCTCCCGGGATAGTTTACGGAAGCGATCCATGTCACCGGCTATATCAGGCTCGGCCAATAAAGCATCAACTTCAATTAAACGCTGGGATAACTGCTCAAGGCGGGAACGCATTGACTGTTTCATAAATAACTCGAAAAGGGAAAGAAAAAATGGACGGAACAAGGGCACAGCAGCAGAAAATGCTGCCGTGCTAATGTTCGTTATTCTGATAGGGGAATAATTTTGGAAGAATACTGATAATTTGCTCGCGCTCCTGACCATGAGTACGGTTCAGGGCAACCATTGGAGCATGAAGATATTTTTGGGTGAGGCTATGCGCGAACTGTTCAAGTACGGCTTCGGGGTTTTCACCCTTGGCCAGCATTTTACGGGCACGCTCAAGCTCGATGGCGCTGATTTGTGCCGCACCCTCATTAAGGCTGCGGATAACCGGCACCACCGCACGGGATTGCAACCAATGCATGAAATTTTGTACGCGACTGTCGATAATCGCTTCGGCCTGCACAACCGCTGCCTGGCGGGTATCATTGCCCTGCTGCACGTAACGGCCAAGGTCATCTACCGTATAGAGGTAAATATCATTAAGTTGGGCGACCTCGGATTCGATATCCCGGGGCACGGCAAGATCTACCATGACCATGGGTTTGTGACGGCGTGCCTTGGAGGCCTTTTGCACCATTCCCAGACCCAATATGGGCAGGGAACTGGCCGTACAGGAAACCACGATATCAAAATCAGCCAGACGGCTGGGTAAATCGGCCAGTTTCATGGTGCCGCCTTCAAACCGGGAAGCCAGGTTTTCGGCGCGCTCAAGCGTACGGTTGGCCACCACCATGTTTTTGGGGTTTTGCGCAAAAAAATGCGTTGCGCAAAGCTCGATCATTTCACCCGCACCAATAAACAATACATTGGTGGCTGAAATATCACCAAAAACCCGTTCAGCCAACCGCACGGCTGCAGCAGCCATGGAAACCGATTCTGTACCAATAGCCGTTTGGGTGCGCACTTCTTTGGCAACTGAAAAAGTTTTCTGGAACAGCTGGTTAAGCAGCGTTCCCATGGCACCTGCATCACTGGCAGCGCGTACGGCCGTTTTCATTTGCCCAAGAATTTGGGTTTCACCCAACACCATTGAATCAAGCCCGCTGGCAACACGGAACGCGTGACGTACCGCCTGATCTTTATTGTATTGATACAGGTGAGGTTTGAGCAGACCGCTTTCAAGCGAGTTGAAATCAGCCAGCCAGCGAGGCACGTGTTCGGCAATTTCCGGTGAGGCCGCACAGTAGATTTCCGTGCGATTACAGGTGGAAAGAATGGTTGCTTCTTTCAATGACCCACCAAAAGCTGAACGCAAGCCATCCAGTGCCGGCCGAATAAGCTCGCCGGACATGGATACACGTTCACGCACCGATACCGGAGCGGAATGATGATTCAGGCCAAAAGTAAGGACATCCAGTGACATAGGTATGTATTGTCAAATAAGAAGGAATTGTGTCTATTATAATGCGCTACCGGATATTTTGTTATAAGCCGGTGTTTTTTGACAACTTTTTAAGCAACTATCCGGGACTTTGTTGATAAAAGTCATCCAAACAAACCGATTACTTAATAGTTTGACTTTATGAGCCACAAAATTGTTCCCCAAGCCAAGGTTATTTGGTAGTCAAAATCAAAAAACGACACTTTTTCACAACAAAAACGGTTTATTCCGCTTTTTTTAGGAAAATAAACAACAAAGCCTTTACAAAACCGGAAGGGTTGCTGTAATATTTAATTCTTTGATGGCCAGGTAGCTCAGTCGGTAGAGCAGAGGATTGAAAATCCTTGTGTCGGCAGTTCGATTCTGCCCCAGGCCACCACGAATTTGCTATAAAAATCAAAGACTTATCTTAATTGATAGGTCTTTTTTTTCGCCTAAAATAATGGCAAGTGTCAACAATCTGTCAACGCAGATAATGGGTTTAAATTTTTAGCTTCTTCCAAGTGAGTAGGTGAAAAATGAGCGTACCTCATAGTAGTCGTTAAATTTACATGACCCAAGATACGTGCAAAACAATAATATTGCCGACTAATAACCAAAACCCCTTAATTAATACCTGGCCCTTTCCTTAAAAACAACATTACCAGATAAAACTGAAATGGCAAATCCATTTAGCTTTATATCCAAGCCCAACCCGCCAAACTAACTCACGCGAAACAAAGCCGAAAGCCCCCAGGTTTCCCTTGCATGTTTTAACGAACTTTGCCATAATTTATCAACCAACTGTTTGGTTGATAAATATTAAGGAGACTATCAAATGAAAAACAAAAGTGGCGCGCTGGCAGGATTACGTATTCTTGATCTTACCC
>JAAYHN010000118.1 GCA_012735395.1 Alcaligenaceae bacterium
AAACTTACCCTAAAAAGGCACAAGCCAAAACCAGAGATTTCTGCCATTATCATCTTTGATGGAGGAAATCATGAAGCGATCTAAATTTACAGAAACTCAGATTGTGGCTATTTTGAAATTGGCTGAGGCAGTCACGCAGATTAACCCGAACGCCATTGAGCTGAATGCCAGGGTTATGCAGCTTGAACAGGATGAGAGTGGTGTAACGGTGACCCTGGCCAATGGAAAAACCCATCGTGCAGATATACTGGTGGGAGCCGATGGCGTTCACTCCAGAGTACGCTCCAGCCTGTTCGGTGAAGACAAGGCCACGTTTTCGGGTTCACTGGCCTGGCGCGGCGTGATTCCCGCAGAACGCCATACGGAACACTTGCGTGCTCCGTATGGCGTGAACTGGGTGGGCCCGGGTGCGCACGTCATTCATTATCCTTTGCGCAAAGGGGAACTGGTGAATTTTGTGGGTATTCTGGAGCGTGATGACTGGATACAGGAGTCGTGGAACGATGCGGGCACCATCGAAGAGTGTTCCAACGATTTTGCAGGCTGGCATGAAGACGTGCAAACCTTGATTCATGCATTGGATACCCCGTTCAAGTGGGCCCTGATGTTGCGCGATCCTTTGCCGCAGTGGTCAGAAGGCCGTATTACCCTGCTGGGTGATGCCTGTCACCCAACCTTGCCAATGCTGGCTTCCGGTGCCGCCATGGCCATTGAAGACGGTTATATTCTGGCCCGTTGCCTGGACGAGATTGAGGCACCGGTAGAGGACGTATTGAAACGCTACGAGGCCGCGCGTGTTGAACGTACCTCTAGGGTGGTAAGGGGCTCGGCAGAAAATGCCCGCCGTTTCCACAACCCTGCGCTTGAGAACGCGGAAGGGGCTAAAGCCTATGTGGACAGGGAATGGACCCCGGAACGCACCCAGGAGCGCTATGAGTGGCTGTTTACCTATAATGTGGATGAGGTGAAAGTTTAGATTGAAAGAAAAATATGGGCAGATGATGTATCAATAGTTTTCCTTTCTGTCATTTTGACGTCCGCTTGTGCGGACGTTTCTTTATGTATTCTTACAGGCCTTCCCGGTAAGACGTTTCAGAAAAACGCCAGCTCATCACAATCAGCAAGAGCGTGCCTGCCAGCATCAGCCCCCAGGCATACGTCAAGTCTGCAAAAATATCGCGAACGATTCCCGCAAACAAAGGCAGGAGGCTGGCAATAATATAACCGCCTCCCTGTACAAAAGCTGCCAGGTCGCCGGCCCGGGCAGGCTCTTTGCTGTGGCTTAAAGTCAAAATAAGCGAGAGCGGAAAGATGGAGCCAAGCCCAATACCCAGTAAAATAAGGGCTGGATAAAGCAGTTGCAAGGGGGCAAATATCAGGCACAATAAACCCAGCAGAAGGCAAACCAGCACCCCGATCAGTAAAATCCGCTGGTCTTGAAACCGGTGTGTGAAAGCGGAAACCGTTAAACCGGCAATGACTTCAACCATGCTGATGCCACTTAATAACAAACCGGCCTTGCCTGCCTCCATGCCCAGTGCGGTATAAAAAGGGGGAAGCCAGGCCAGCACCACGGTATAGGCTCCGGTGGATATACCAAAGAAAATCATCAGTTCCCACGCACGTCGCTGTTTCCAGAAAGAGGGCTGGTTTGTTTGGGGGCTATGCTGATGTGTTTCTGTGGTCGGTTTCTTTTCTGTCTTTTCTGTTTTATCGCTTGCCATAAGCCATGCCAGCAGGGTAATAAATGCCGGTATGGCCCAAATGGCAAGGGCGCTGGACAGGTTTGTGCTGCTTTCCAGTTTAACCACCGAGGCAGCGGTAAAGGCTGCGCCCCCCATAATGCCGGTGGTGTACAGCCCCATCACCCGGTTTGCATGAGACGAAAACAGCCGTTTGATAATACTGGGTGCCAGTGCCTGGATAATTGCAATACCGACCCCGGCTATCACCGCAGTCAATAGCAGACCAGCGGTATTCACAAACTGGAAGCGGGCCAGGCAGGCCAGGGCAATCAGGAACAGACCCAGCGCGATGCCCTGTTTTTCTCCCATTAAAGGGCGCAGAAATTTGCCCAGGTAGGCAAAAACACCCATCACAAAAATGGGCAGGGTGGTTAACAGGCTGGCCGTTGTGTTGGTCATATGGGTTGCTGCCTGAATCATATCCAGCAGCGGGCTGATGGACGCCAATACCGGCCGCAGATTTAACGCGACGGCAATAATGGCAAAGGCCAGCAAAAGGGAAGAGCGTTGGGCGGAAGACATGCAATCTTTGTGGAATCGTTACTTGACAGGGGGATTCTACAGGATACTGGTTGGGTTTGGCTTGTTGGCCTTGCCCGTTCCAGCGAGGAGTGAAGAGATCTTCCACACAAAACACTGCTCGCTCCCATGCTCTAGCGTCACTGCCATTAAGTTAAGCATTTTTTTGAGATAATAAGCGGATTTGATTAACAGTTGAACATGGCTAAAAAAAGCAGGCAATTAAAATTACCCAAGAGCGGCTTGAAGCGAATAGCTTCAAG
>JAAYHN010000119.1 GCA_012735395.1 Alcaligenaceae bacterium
CTCCATATCCTGACCCGTGACGGAAAAATCAACCAGGACACGCGTCGCAAGCTTAAACAGGTATATCACCTGTACCAGTTCATTGAACCGTTAATGGCGACTGTCCTGCAGCAAAAAGACAGCCTGAGCCTGGTGGATCACGGTGCCGGCAAGTCGTATCTGGGGTTTATTCTGTACGACCTGTTCCTGAAAGACAAAGCCGGTGCCCATGTGTACGGTATTGAAACCCGCAGCGAGCTGGTGAAAAAATCAGAAGAACTGGCACAGCGACTGGGTTTTGCCAAGGGCATGTCGTTTCTGGCCATGACAGTGGAAGAATCCATTACCTCCACCGAACTGCCGCAAAAGATTGATATCGTGACGGCATTACACGCCTGCAATACCGCCACCGATGACGCCATACGCTTTGCCCTGGCACGTGATGCACAGTATATTGTGCTGGTCCCCTGCTGCCAGGCCGAAGTGGCGGCCGCCCTGCGTGTGAACAAAGGCAAAACACTGGGTAAAACCCCGCTGTCAGAGTTGTGGCGCCACCCTATCCATACCCGTGAGTTTGGCAGCCAGCTAACCAATGTATTACGTTGCCTGCAACTGGAAGCCCGCGGCTACCAGCTGACCGTAACTGAACTGGTGGGCTGGGAACACTCAATGAAAAACGAACTGATCATTGCCAAAAAAACCGGCGGCTTCAAAAAAAGCGCCCGCGAACGCCAGCTTGAAATTCTGAAAGAATGTAATTTGGAAGCTTTGGCGGAACGGTTCGCTTATTAAGCGTTTATTTTCTGATTGAACGGCATTGCCCGTTCCTGCGCAAAAGACAAAAAAAACGGAATTTGGATTATTCAGCCAAATTCCGTTTTTTCTGGTATTAGCCCAATAACAAAATAATATCAGGCAGGGAAAACCGGTTCGCCCAGGTTCAGCATCAGGCGGTTTGCCCAGCCAAAGATGGAAACCGAATGAATGATATCCAGGATTTCCTTCTCACTCATCCCCAAATCTTTCAGGGCCTGTACATGGGCCGGATCGAAATTGTCGGGTGACTCGGTCAAAGCCGTTGCCAGCTTGATAATGGCCTTGTCGCGCTCATTATCACCGGCAGTGGCCGGATCGGTGAAAACGTCCGCCACGATCTGGTTACGCTTGGTCAATTGCTCAAAACGCTGGGCATGCACCGAAGCACAATACACGCAGCCGTTAATACGCGACACCGTCAGGGCACCCAACTCACGCTCGGCCCTTTGCGCACCACCCGGTGCATACATAATGGCATTATAAGTTTCAGAACGGTGATCCAGGATTTCCGGCTCATGCACCAGCAGCAGGTAATAATCAGACGTTTTGGCCTGCGGATGACTGGCCTCCAGAATACGCAGCTGTTCTGCGGTGGCGGTTTCCACATTCACCACATCCAGCCAGGCTTTCCAGCCCAGGGTTTCATTGGTGAAACCATTGATTTTAATTACATCACTCATGCTGTTTTCTCCAATGCCTGCATGGCTTTCAGGCCGGCAACCAGGCGAATCTGATAGGACAGAAAGGCAATCAGCTGGGCCAGCGCCACGATATCGGGCGTGGCAACGCCCACCTGCTTCAATTCCAGCAAGGCAGCCTGGTCACCTTCTATGGGCTTCTGTATCAATTTACGGGTAAACAGCAAAATGCTTTCCAGTATATTGTCATTGACCCCGTCAAGCTGGCCACTTTCAACCGCCTCAATCAGAGATTCTTCCACATTGTTGGCACGGGCCTGTTCCAGATAATGTTCGGCCAGCTCATTGGCACCGGACAGGCGGCTGGCGTATAACGCCACCAGCCAGCGGTATGTTAATGACAAGCCAAGCGCCGGGCTGAACAAGGCATCGTAACTGGCCTGCGTGCCATTAAGCACTTTTGTCCTGAAATGTCTTGCTGCATACGTACTGCCTTGGGGGTCCAGTCCCACAAGCGTATCAATCAGGTCTGCTGATTCAGAGTTACTCATCATCATTCCTTTAATTTAAGTTTAAATTTATATTTATGGTTATCGGGTTTATCGGGCTGGCCCGGTATGCTGGCTTACGGCCTGCGCCAGAAAATCTTTTATTTCCGTCCATGTCCGCTCGTCAGACAAGGCATTGGCATCAGGGCGGCCACCACCGGTACTGACTTTGCCAGACACCGGATGGGCATAAACGACCTGTGTGGTGGGTATATACGGAAACACAATACTATGGCCGGCATCCTGTGTATCCACCCAGCGCACATCGTAGGGGAAACCCACCGCTTTCAGTTTGTCATGCACCATTTTGCTGTACAGGCTGGACGGCCAGGAGCCATCATCAGTTCCCGACAGCAAAATAACCGGTGCCTTGATATTTTCCACCGGGATACGCGCCCGCTCAACGGCCTCTTTGTCTTGCAGGGCAGTCAAGATGGCTTTCTCATGCCGATGCGGTGACGGACCTTCGTCAAAAGGCGCCCAGGTGGCGGTTTTATTGTTTTCCCAGACATGGGTCAATGGTTTGCCATTAAGCAGCCAGGCCGGGCCATTACGTCCCACGGCCGGATCGGCGGCATTCTGCCCGCTATGCACCAGTGCTGCCGGCACATACGCCACAACGGCAGAAACATCGTTAGGGTACAGGCTGCCCAGCAACAGAACCAGCTCGCCCCCCCGCGATTGCCCGTTAATGGCGACAAAATCTTTATAAGGTTGATGGGTTTTACGCAGCCAGTCCAACCCTTTCTTAAAATACTCCAGCGGGGTATTGGAGATATAGTTGGACAGGCCAGGAGCCTTGAAGTAAGCCAGCGCAAAAGCCAGGTAGCCCTGTGAAGCATAAAGGGCGGCGCGGGGTTCATTAATGCCGCCCCCCGACCCGTTCATGATCATAATGCCAGGGTGCGGGCCCGGTGAAGCAGGAATAAACAGGGTGCCCACCAAGCCTTCTTCCCGTATTTCAACGCGCTTCACGCCCTCGGCAGCCAGGCGCTGGATAAAGCTGCCCTGCAATACCCGGTCATCGTAGGCAACCCGGATTCTGGTTTCCAGCGGGCTTAATACATCGAGCGGAAAAACCTCCCGCTCGCCGTCAACAACCGGGATTTGTGACCAAACCAGGCCCATGGCCGAGACACCGCTGTAAGAACCGTCCAGCGGGGCATGCCGGCTTAAATCGACAACCCCGTCCGGGTCGGCCTGAAAGCGCGCACTGCTTTGCCATACCACACCATCACCACGCAGTGTCGTGGCGGTAATAATGACCACCGTTTCAGGTACCAGGGATTCAATCCGGATACTGCGGGGTACATCAATCAGTGCGTCTTCTGGCGTGATAATGAGTTTTGCGCATGGCATACGGTTTATTCCTTGGTAACCATGGCAGGTACGGTACGGTCAGAACTGAGCGGTTTTACCACCAGACCTTTTTTCGCTGCCCAAATGTTTTTGTAGTGAAACAAGGGAATAATGCCCACTTCTTCCGACACGGCCACTGCGGCATCACGCATTAAGGCCTCACGCTTTTCACTGTCAAACTCGGTGGTAACCTGTGCCAGATAGCCATCCAGTTTTTCACTGCTGTAGTGACCCCAGTTGGAAGCACCCAACCCTTTGTCGGGGTTAACGGTGGCCAGAATACTGACCATGGCATAACTGGCCTCACCGGTACCGTTACCCCAGGCAATTACCGACATGGCATATTCGTTTTTACGGGCCGTGCTGGAATAAACCGCCCATGGCACCACTTCCACATTGGTTTGCACACCAATCCGTGTCCAGAATTGTGCAACCGCCTGTACGGTTTCAGGTGCCAGCGGGTAGCGATCGGTCGGTACGTGAACCGTCAGTTTGAACCCCTCGGGGTAACCGGCTTCTTTCAACAGTTCTTTGGCTTTGGCCGCATCAAATTCAATATTCTTGATGTCGGGGTTATAGCCAATGGAACCTTCCGGCATCCACTGATTGGCTACCGTTACGCCACCTTGCAAAATGCGGTCGGCAATCGCTTCACGGTTGATGGCCAGTGACAGGGCTTCACGAACCCGCACATCCAGCAGGGGGTTTTTATCCAACGGTTTACCATTATTGTCGGTAATGTATTTATTGACAGCCGGGTTAAAGCTTGGCTGCAGTACAAATACACGCAGGCCGTTATAGGCAAAAACACTCACCGACGGGTCTTTCTGCAGTCTGGCCAGGTCAGAAACCGATACCTTGTCAATTACATCAACGTCACCGGCCAGCAAGGCAGCGGTACGGGAAGCGGCATTGGCGGTATATTTATAATCCACGTTATCCCATTGTGGCTGCTCGCCCCAGTAATCGGGATTTTTCTTGGCCACCAAACCGGCACCGGGGGTATAGGACACCAGTGTGTAAGGGCCGGTGCCAATGAGTGCCTTGCCCGAGTTGAAATCTTCACTGCTGGCGTTTTCTGTGCCATGTTTGCTCACAATATGCACGGAAGCCAGGTTCAGGGGCAAATCAGGATTTGGTACCGTGGTTTTGATAATCAGGGTTTCCGGGTCCTGAATGGTCACGCTTTCAATCGTGCGCACATAACTGGTGAAAGGGGCAACCAAACCGGGTACCTTGCGGATCCGCTCGATGGAATACGCCACATCTTCAGCCACGAAAGGTTTGCCATCGCTCCATTTCACACCCTGGCGCAGTTTGAATTCCCAGGTATTGGGGTCAATATTTTTCCAGCTGGAAGCCAGGCCGGGCAACAGTTTGTTATAGTAGTTGTTAACCAGCATGTCAAAGAAGAACAGGCCCGTTGAACGGTCACCGGCAAAGTTGTTCAACTGGGGGTCCAGTGAAGACAGGTTGTCTGCAAAGGCAATTTTCAGGTCATCGGCATGCGCCAAACCACCGGCAGACAGCAGGCCTGCAGTCACAATCGCTAATAGACGTTTTTTCATTTCAGTTTCCTTCCTTTTTAAATGCGTGTTCCCGCATTATTATTTGACTTGGGGTTTATGGGCTGATTAACCCTGTTCAGGGCATATCATTCAAATGACAGGCACTGACATGATTAATGGCAATTCCTTTAAGCATGGGTACTTCGGTTTTACATCGTTCCATTGCATACTTGCAACGGGGATGAAAGTGACAACCCGATGGCGGATTCAGCGGGCTGGGTATTTCACCCTTGATTGCGGCAAAGATTTTCTTGCGCTCACCCAGACGCGGGATCTCTGCCAGCAAAGCCTGTGTATAGGGGTGATTGGGGTTCCTGAAAATGTCTTCAGTTGGCGCGCTCTCCACGATTTTGCCTAAATACATAATCACGACCCGGTCTGACAAGTGTTCCACCACCCCCAGATCATGACTGATAAACAGATAAGTCAGCCCCAGTTCTTCACGCAGATCCATGAACAGGTTCAGGATCTGGGCCTGGATGGAAACATCAAGCGCGGCCACGGCTTCATCACACACCAGCATGTCGGGCCGTACCGCCAGGGCACGGGCGATCCCGATACGCTGGCGCTGGCCACCGCTGAACTGGTGCGGAAAACGGTCACGGAAAGCCGCACTCAGGCCGGCCTGTTCCAACTGTGCCGCAACATAATTATCCAGCTCTCTGCTGTTGGCCAGCTTATGGATCAGGGGTGACTCACCCACAATATCCTTGACCCTTAAACGGGGGTTAAGACTGGCAAACGGGTCCTGAAAAATCATCTGGATGCGCAGCTGCATGTCTTTCAGTTCATGCGCACTCATCTGGCGGGTATTGCGGCCATCAATATAAATATTGCCTTCGGTGGGCTTCAGGATACCGGCCGCCATACGGCCCAGCGTGGATTTCCCGCAACCCGATTCCCCCACCAGCCCCACCACTTCACCCTTGAAAACATCAAGGCTGACATCACTGACGGCCGCCGTGACAGCCGGGGCGGAAACCAGGCCGGTTTTTTGCAGGAAACGGCTGAGAGCACCGGTTTTTTTCTCGCCAAACCGTTTGGAAAGATGCTCAAGGCGCAGTAAAGGTGTTGTTTCACTCATGCCGCCGCTCCTGCCTGATTGCCCGGATGAAAACAGCGAACCAGGTGATGTTCCCCCTGATCGGTAAATTCGGGGCGCACCGCACAGGCGCTGCTGACGCGCGGACAACGCGCCGAGAAAGCACAGCCTGCCGGCAGATCCAGCAGGTTGGGTGTCATGCCCTTGATTTGCACCAGACGCTGCCCACGCACATTATTGCCCGGCAGGCTGTTGATCAGGCCAATGGTATAGGGGTGCTGGGGATTGTCCAGCACCTGGCCTACCGAACCGGATTCCACAATCCGCCCGGCATACATGACCGACAGGTCATCGGCCAGCCCGGCCACCACGGAAAGATCATGGGTAATCCAGATCAGGGCCGTACCGTACTGGCGCGACAGGTTCTGCACTTCCGACAGAATTTGTGCCTGTATGGTGACATCCAGCGCAGTGGTGGGTTCATCGGCAATAATCAGGTCGGGACGCAACAGCAAGGCAATGGCAATCGCCACGCGCTGGCGCATGCCACCGGAAAGCTGGTGCGGATACGCCTTCAGGCGGGTTTCCGGACTGGGAATACCCATTAAGCCCAATGTATCGCGGGCACGCTCCCAGGCCTGCCTGTAGCTGATTTTTTCATGTGCCCTCAGGGTTTCAACCATTTGGGTATCAATCCGCAATACCGGGTTCAGGGTCATCATCGGGTCCTGAAAAATCATGGCAATCCGGTTACCCCGGATTTCCCGCATTTTGCGGGCAGACAGGGTACGCAAGTCCTGCCCCTTAAAATAAATTTCACCGCCCACCACACGGCCGGGCTCATCAATCAAACCCATAATTGAAAAGCCGGTCACCGATTTTCCCGAGCCGGATTCACCCACCAGGCCCAGGATTTTGCCTTTTTCCAGCTGGATGGAAACATCATCAACAGCGGGTATGGCACCGGCCTTGGTCTGGAACTGCGTTTTCAGGTGACGAACGTCAAGTAATAATGGCTGACTCATTTGTGTGACCTCGGATTAAAGATTTCACGCAGACGGTCACTGACCAGATTCAGCGATACGATTGTCAGGAGCAGGGTAATACCCGGGAAAAAGCTGATCCAGTACTGGCCGGACAGCATATATTGATAGCCATTGGATATCAGCAAGCCCAGGGACGGTTCGGTCACCGGTACGCCAAGGCCCAGGAAGCTCATGGTGGCTTCAAGGGTGATGGCGCGGGCCACCTGCAATGTCCCGATCACGATGAGGGGTGGCAAACAGTTGGGCAGGATGTGCCGCAACATGATGCGCCATTGCGGAATCGCCAGGTTAAGGGCGGCCTCGACATATTCTTTTTGCCTTTCGGCCAATGCCTGCCCCCTTGCGGTACGGGCATAATAGGCCCACTCCAGAATGACCAGGGTTAAAATCACATTGCCAATCCCCTTGCCCAGATAGGCCAGGATCATCATGGCAATCAGGATAGAGGGAAAGGACAGCATCAGGTCTACGGTACGCATGATGAAGGCGTCTACCCTGCCACCAAAATAGGCAGAGCTGACCCCCACAACCGTACCCACCACGCTGGCAATAATGGCCGAGCCGATACCCACCATCAGGCTTATGCGCAGGCCATACATAATCGCGGAAAACAAATCCCGGCCCTGGCCATCGGTACCCAGCAAATAGGTATAGGTACCCATACCGTTTTCACTGCCGGGCGGCAGGCGGGAATCCAGGATATCCAGTTGCAGCAGGTCGTATGGGTTTTGCTGTGCAATCCAGTGGGCAAAAACAGCGGCCAGAATCAACAGTATCGCCATCACAAAACCGAATGTCGCCAGCTTGGATGAAAAGAAGGCGCCCGCCCATTCACGCAGCAGTGATTCTTTGGGCAGAACAGGGGCTTTGTCGGGTATCTGGCTAATATTGCTCATGATGCCTTCTCCAGCCGTACCCGTGGATCAAGCAGGCGATAGGCAATATCCACCAGCAGATTGATCGTCACAAAAACGCAAACGATAATAATCAAATAAGCCAAAATAACCGGACGGTCAAGCCCGTTGATACTGTCCAGTATCAGTTTGCCGGCACCGGGCCATGAAAAAATGCTTTCCGTCACCACCGCACCCGCAATGGTGGCACCCAGCTCAAGGCCCAGCACGGTTACCAGGGGAATCATGGTATTGCGCAGAACGTGTACCGTGATAATACGGAAAGAAGACAAACCCTTGGCACGGGCAAACTTGATGTAGTCCAGTGGCATGACTTCACGTACCCCGGCGTGTGTCAGGCGAATGACCAGGGATACCTTGAACAGGGCCAGGTTAATGGCGGGCAGTATCAGGTGATACAGGCCGTTGGCAGTCAGGAAAGACCACTGCAGGCCAAACACTTCGACCGTTTCACCACGCCCGCTGGACGGCAGCCAGCCCAGATTGACACTAAAGGCCATGATGAGCATTAAACCGACCCAGAAAGTGGGTAATGAAAACCCCAGAATACTGCCCGTCATAATGGTGCGTGACAGCAGGCTTTCGGGATACAGGCCCGAGACCAGCCCCAGCGGGATGCCTATCACAATGGCCAGAATAAGGGCAGAAAAGGCCAGTTCCATGGTGGCCGGCAAACGCTGCAGCACCAGCTGCAGTGCGGGCTCATTAAAAATGAAGCTTTTACCCAGATCCCCCTGAAGGGCACTACCCAGAAACTTCAGGTATTGCACCCATAAAGGCTGATCCAGCCCCAGCTGGGCAATAATCAACGCCCGGTCCCGCTGGTCGGCATCGGGGCCAATCAGGATATCAATCGGATTGCCGATTGCATGCAGTCCCAGAAAAACAATAATGGTCATAAGCAAAACAATGACCAGGGCCTGCAAAACGCGCTTAATTAACCATAACGTCATTCAGCACCCATAGGTTGGGGAGGTGGCGGAGCGGGTTCCCACTCATCGCCTTCCAGTTCCGGTTCTTCGTATGCTTCCAGCTGTTCATAATGGAAAGCAATATCTTCATTATAGAGCGATCCGGCAATACCTTTAGCCAACACCTGCGCGCCTTCGGAGATGGCAGGAATATCGCCCGACACAGTACCATGCGAAGCCACGGCCGGGTAGCAGAAGCAATGAATGTTTTCAATACCGGTTAACGGTGTGCCATTCTTAGGCTGGAACTCAAAACGGGGACCCAGGTCCGGACAGGCTGTCAGTTCGGCATCTTCCTGGCCCAGCGGGGGCGCATAACGGCCACGCCAGGTACGTACATATGGCGCAAAGCTGGCGTATTCGGGACGCAGATGCCAATCAATCTTGAAACCGGTGGCGAAGATCAGGAAATCCACATTGAAAATACCTTTTGGGGTATGGATCAGCAACTGTTCATTGGCCACTTCCACCTTGTCAATCGGGCAGCCCACATTGAAACGGGCATTTTCATGACGGGAAACCCGCAAGGTACTGCCACGTGGCGGGGGCACCTGCTGCACATTGATATAGTGACGGATACGCCATTTCCATTGATCGGGCAAACTGGCATAACCATGCGTAATACCCGGATTGCCTGAGCCCTTGCCTTTATTGATACGCGGGATATCCAGGCGCCGAATCAGCAAATCAACACTGGCCGCACCGCTTTCCAGTGCCGTGGCGGCACTGTCCATGGCAGACGCACCGCCACCAATCACGGCAACCCGTTTTCCTTTCAGCGTATCATAGTCGTACGCATCGGAAGAATGGGCCCATAGATGGCGGGGAATGGCATTGGCAAATTCGGGTACGGAAGGCCCGCCCAAGCCATCCCGGCCGGTTGCCAGAATAAGACGGCGCGCCAATACCTGCTGCTCGCCACCGGCATTCCGGACCGTAAGTTCAAGGTAATTGTCGGGGTTAAGCTCTACCCGGGTAATGCTGTGTTCATTCAGTATGCTGACATCCATGACCTTGCGATACCAGCGCAAATAATCCATCCATTGCAGGCGGGGAATTTTATCCAGCAGCTCCCATTCCCTGGCGCCAAACTGGGCTTCAAACCAGGCACGGAATGTCAGAGAGGGCAAACCCAGCGCCGGGCCGGTCAACTGTTTGGGTGAACGCAGGGTTTCCATACGGGCAGTGGTGGCCCAGGGGCCTTCAAAACCATCGGGGGAGCGGTCAAATACCTGGATATTATTGATCCCCAAGTGCTTCAGGGCCGTAGCAACCGTCAAACCGGCCATACCGCCACCAATAATGGCAACATCCAGCAAGTTTGTACCCTTCACGGTTCTTGCGTGAACCCATTGTTTGGCAGGTAATTCCAAGCGGGATAAATCTTCTTTTAATCTTTCTTCAAGCTTATCCAGACCTGTTTTTTCTTCTGAAATCGTATTCATTTGGCAGCTCTTATATAAGGTATTCTTAATGCCGTAGGCATAAACAAAAATATCGCCACACTATTTGAATATAACGTGACGATATATTAATTTTGATAATGCATATTTTAAATAATATAGTTAATATTATTTATACATTTTGGTTATAAGTATATTACATTTGATTTTTGCTATTCTTCCACAAACCAGTTATCTTCAGACAACATGACCTGCTGATGCCCGTAACCGGCCGGCATCATGGGGAAACAGTTTTCCTGGGCCTGGACCCGCACATCAAGGAAATAGGGACCGTCTGATTCAAGGCAGGCCTGTATGGCGTCTTCCAGCGCATTGGGGTCGGCCACCATGGCCGCCTCCCAGCCGAAGGCACGGGCCAAGGCAACGAAATCGGGCATGGATTCATTGTAGCTATGGCTGTAACGGCCATCGTGGATCAATTCCTGCCATTGGCGCACCATACCCATATGCCGGTTATTGCAAAGGATGACCTTGACCGGTGTACGATGCTGGTTGGCGGTGGCCAGTTCCTGGATATTCATTAACACGGACGCATCGCCACTGATGCACACCACCAGTGAATCAGGATTGCCAATTTGGGCACCAATGGCCGCAGGCACCCCATAACCCATGGTACCGGCCCCACCCGAGGTTAACCAGCGGTTGGGCTGATTGAATTTCAGGTACTGGGCGGCCCACATCTGATGCTGGCCAACATCGGTACTGACAATGGCATCACGGTTTTCTATTTGCTGATTGACCGTACTTAGCAAATGCTGGGGCAAAATGACCTCTTCGGAAGGCGTGAAGCCCAGGCAATCTTTCGCTTTCCATTTGCCAATGCGCAGCCACCAGTCATCAAGCTGGCTGGCATCACGCTCCAGTGCCTTGATTTCATTAAACAGCCCCTTAAGCAAGGGGTAACAGTCACCCACCAGCGCTACATCGGCACGTACGACCTTATCAATCGATGCCGGATCAATATCCAGATGAATTTTGGTGGCATGCGGGCAGAAATCGGACAGGCGGCCGGTAATGCGATCATCAAAACGCGCACCCACACACACGATCAGGTCGGCATGGTGCATGGCCAGATTGGCCTCCAGCGTGCCATGCATGCCCAGCATGCCCAGGAATTGTTTGTCTGTCCCGGGAAAAGCCCCCAGACCCATTAAGGTTAAGGTGCAGGGCGCGCCCGTATAATTCACCATATTACTGAAGATTTCGCAGGCATCGGGACCGGAGTTAACCAGGCCACCACCACCATAGAATACCGGGCGACGGGCATTCACAATTAATGCGGCCGCCCTTTTGGTGGCCGCCATCAGGACAGATGGCGACACCTGTGAAGAGGGGCTGACCGGTATGTCATTATTAATGCTTTCTTCGGTATCGGCCGCTGCCGCCATTTGAATATCTTTCGGAAAATCAATCAGCACGGGGCCCGGACGGCCGGAAGCGGTCAGGTTATAGGCTTTGGCAGTTAAGGCAGCCACATCTTCCACCCGCTTGATTTGGGCATTCCATTTGGTAACAGGCCGTGAAATACCAACGGCATCACACTCCTGGAAGGCATCCGTGCCAATTGCACTGGTTGCCACCTGCCCGCTGATGCACAGGACGGGAATGGAATCGCACATGGCATCCAGCAGGCCCGAAGTGGTATTGGCCATGCCCGGGCCGGAGGTTACTAGTACCACACCGGTACGGCCGGTGGAACGGGCATAGCCCTCGGCGGCATGTACCGCAGCCTGTTCGTGGCGAACCAGGACATGGCGTAAACGGGGCTCTGAATACAGGGCATCATAAAGGGGCAGGACGGCACCACCCGGATAGCCGAAAATGGTATCAACACCATTGGCAATAAGCGTTTCCAGAAGAACCTGGGCACCATTCAGGGTGGTATTCTGTGTTGGCATGGAAGTCATTATGTGTTCAATCATAAAATAAGTGATTCTTTAATATTATCAATTTTTTATCGCAGCTGCCCGAACTTGCCTTTAATAACACGTTAAACTACGCATATTCTTATTATTCCTGCCGGCACAGGGAAGTGGCGCATGCCAAAAACATAAAACAACGTCATGGCTGTGAAGGGGGACCGTTTTTACATGCAAGGAATTCTGAAATGAGTGTTCACTCTGATATTAAACGTATCACTGTTCCACAATTAACGGCTTACAAAGGCCAGAAGAAGATTGTTTCCTTAACGTCTTATATTGCCCCTTTCGCCCGCCTTCTTGATGAATACATGGACATGATCCTGGTAGGCGACTCTACCGCCATGGTGGGCTACAACATGGAAGACACGCTTTCCATTACCGTAGAACAAATGGCTGCCCATGCCAAAGCCGTGGTGCGCTCCACCCAAAGGGCCTGCATCGTGGTGGACATGCCGTTTGGCAGCTATCAGGAATCGCCCGAGCAGGCATTTCGCAATGCCGCCCACATGCTGTCCGTCAGCGGTGCCGACTCTGTCAAGATTGAAGGGGGCGCCTATCTGGCCGAAACCACCCGTTTCCTGGTAGACCGGGGCATACCCGTACTGGCCCATATTGGCCTGATGCCACAATACATGCATACCATGGGTGGTTTCAAGGCACAGGGTCTTGGCGAAGAAGCCGCTGCCCGTATTTTTGATGATGCCCTCGCACAGGCGCAGGCCGGTGCCTGGGGTATTGTCATTGAAGGCACTGCCGAAGCACTGGCCCGCCGCATTACCCACAGCGTTAAAGTGCCCACCATTGGCATTGGCGCCTCGCCTGAGTGCGATGGCCAGGTGCTGGTTACCGAAGACATCCTGAATTTAAGTGGCCCGCGCATTCCCAAGTTTGCCAAACAGTTTGCCGATGTCCAGGCCACCATTAAACAGGGTGTTGAAGCCTACGCCACCCAGGTCCGTGATGGCTCTTTCCCCACCCTGGACAACTGTTTTGGTGTACCCAAAAATGGTTAAGCCCGAAAAACCGCTTGAAGGGGCGCCCTGGCATGAAGTGCGCCGGTCCACACTTCATGGCAATGGTGTTTTTGCCCTGCGGGACATTCCTGCAGGCACCAAAATTATCGAATACACCGGCAAACGCATTACGCCTGAACAGGCCGATGCCATGTTCCCGGTCAACCCCGATGACCCTTTCCACACTTTCTTCTTTTCATTAAGTTCGGGCAAAATCATAGACGGCGGCAACCGGGGCAACGATGCCCGCTGGATTAACCACAGCTGTGCCCCCAACTGCGAAACCCAAGAGGGCCGTCATGGCAAGCGGGTGTATGTTTTTGCCAAACAGGATATCAAGGCGGGCGAAGAACTGTTCTACGATTACGGCCTGATTATCGACGACAAACTCACGCGCAAATTAAAGAAACAGTACCAATGCCTGTGCGGGGCCGCCAATTGCCGGGGCACCATGCTGGCACTGCCCGAAAAGAAAAAAGCCTCAAAGAAAAAACCGGCCGGAAACGCTGCCTAAACCGGCCGCCATTTCCTGCAGGCATTGCCGAGCATCGCCCTGCACCACATTTGCACTGCAGGCAATCATCAGGTTCAGGTTTAAACCAAAATCTTCCACGGTGAAGCCCTGGCTGTCAAGGTGGCGGCCCTGCTCTTTGGCAACCGCAACCTGCTCAAGCAATGGCCGCTTTTCATTGGTATAGACCCAAACAGGCTTGCCCAGGGCAATCGCAAACCCCGTTTCAAAAACCGTACCGGAATCAGGCTCATGGCCACGGAAGGCGTTCAGGTTGGCCATGACCGCATCGGCCTGGCGTATCAATTCAAGATTGGCCTGGCAGATCCAGCGTGCCAGCGCCTGCTTGGACAGGCCGTCTGGCGCCTGATTGTCCAGCGGATACAGGCCCTCAAAGCCAAAGGCACTGCACAGGGATTTAAGCTGATTGCCATATTCAACGGCATCAGGCCTGAATACATCGGGGCCGGCCAGATAAATTTTTTTCATAAAAACCATCCTTTTTGCTACACTTACATCGGTTTGATTTTCCAATATTAATTGAAATTACCCGTAACAACAGCGCCACATAAAAAACATAGGGAATAAATGAAGAAAAAAACAATTTTCGCACTGGGCACAGTTATTGTGGCGGTCGCGGCATATGGTACCGCTGCATGGCAAGCCGGCAAAAAAACCGAACAAACCCTGCAGGCACGTGTACAAACGTTAAACGGGGCCCTTGAAAAATACCTTCCGTTCGGTATTAAGGCAACCCTTGAAAATCATGAGCGTGGCCTGTTTAGCAGTACGTCACAACTGAAAATTTCAACTCACAACCCAACGCAAGAGCCGCAGGAACTGCTTTTCCTGCTGCAAACCGATCATGGCCCCTTGCCCTGGAGACAATTGAAAGAACAGCATTTCCAGCTGGCCCAATCATATACGACAGCCCGGCTTCAGCAAACCCCGCTTACCGAAGCGCTGTTCAAGGCCACGAACGGGCAATCTCCGTTTGATATCCAGCTTACCACCCTCTATTCCGGCCAGCAGGAAATGGTCCTGAACGCCATTCCTGTCAGCTTCGATAAAGATAATTTCTTTTTTGATTACAGCGGATTAATACTGACGGCCAGCAGTGACGAAGCGCTGGACAATATCCGTGTCACGGGTGATATTGCCCATATCAGCGCGGGTGAAGGCACCCTGCAAAACAAAACGGAACATGCCGAATTCACCGGCATTCATTTCAATGAAACATTCCAGCGCAAAGCGGAACAGGGCTATGAGCTGCAGCGCGAACACAGCATGGAAAAAATCCAGTTTCATCTGCTACCCGCCCATATCGTGCTGGACCAAACCAAGAGCACTGACACCTTAAGTGATGATGGCAAAAATATTGCCGTCAGCAACACCACCAGTGCAAATAATTTAAGCATTAACCAATATGACCTGGGCAGTATCAATTATGCCGTCAGCCTGGATAAAATCAGCTCCAGTGCGGCACGCCTGCTGTTCAATAGCCTGCTGGGTATGTTTAAGCAAGAACTGAACAAAGCAAAAGAGGGTGCGGCGCCCTCTTTCGACTCCATGAATGCCATGTCTTTGGGCCTGGCTGCCTTGGGCCTGTTCAATAATGAACCGCTTATTTCGTATGGCCCTATTAAATGGAGCCTGCCCGAAGGCAGCAGTGATGTTACTTTCAAAGTTGGGCTGAACCGGCCGAATTTCATTTTAATGTCACGCCAGCCCGAAGAAATGTTATGGGACATGATCCGTTCACTGGACATCCGCCTGTCGGTTTCCAAAAAAATGCTGGCCAAAACCATTACCACCATCAGGGAACTGGAACGGGCTTTTAACCCCGATGAGGCCAGCCTTGAATCACTGCCCGAAGACCCGATGCCAATGATCCAGGGCTATGCCGATGCGCTGGCAGAAGCAGGCCTGCTCACGCAGGAAGGTGACCTGATCAACGGTTCATTACAGGTGGATGGCGGCAAAAATATCAAAACCGCCAGCCATATTTCTTTCAATGGCGTTAGCATGACCCCCGAGGAGTTCATGGACACCATTACGGAACGGTTCAGGAAGATGGATGAACTGGCCAAATCGTTGCCGTGGTAACAACATGGCCATCAGGATTTAATAACCCCATAACGTGCCAGGGTACGTTCCCGTGCCTGCGCATGGTCAACAATGGGTGGCAAATAAGCGCCAGCCAGCAACCAGGGTTCATGAATGTATTTGTTCGGGAGGGCCTCCAGTTCAGGAAGATACCTGCGAATGAACCTGCCCTCCGGATCAAATTTTTTTGACTGGGTAACCGGATTGAAAATACGGAACCAGGGTTGGGCATCACAGCCGGTAGAGGCTGCCCATTGCCAGCCGCCGTTATTGGCGGCAAGGTCATAGTCGTTAAGCTTGCTGGCAAAATATTTTTCACCTTCGCGCCAGTCAATACCCAGATCCTTGCACAGGAAAGAAGCCGTCACCATACGCAGGCGGTTATGCATGTAACCGGTCTGGTTCAGCTGGCGCATGGCCGCATCCACCAGCGGATAGCCGGTTCTGCCCTCACACCAGGCAGCCAGATAGGCCGGGTTATTATCCCATTGGATGCGATCATATATGCGCCGGAAAGACTGGTTCACCACGTGCGGGAAATGATACAGGACAGCCTGATAGAAATCCCGCCAGATCAGCTCGGACAGCCAGCTTGCCGCCCCTTCATTTTTTTGCGCCAGGGCAAAACCGGCCAGTTGCCTGATGGACACCGTACCAAAACGGATATGCACCGACAGATACGACACCCCTTTGACCGCAGGAAAATCCCGTGCTTCTTTATAGCGGGCCACCCTGGAGGAGAAATCAGCCAACAAAGCCTGGGCACCACGGCTGCCGGCAGGCAGCTTTACGCCTTCCCAGGCACCGGCTTCAAAGCCGATTTCCGGCAAGGAAGGGATGCTATTACCCGCAGGTTTAACCGCCAGCCGGGCCGCATATTTTTCAACCGGATAAGCTTTCAGCTGAAAACCATCAATTTTCTTCAGCCAGGCATTTTTGTACGGCGTAAATACGCTGTAAGGCTTGTCCTGCCCGGTCAATACTTCAGGCCCCTCAAAAACCACCTGGTCTTTAAAGTCGGCAAAACCGATACCCAGGGTATCCAGGCTGGCCGCAACAGATAGATCACGCTCGCGTGCCGCAGGCTCATAGTCACGATTGGCAAACACTTTCCGCACACCCAGTTGCATGGCCAGTTCGGGAATAACATCAAGCGCCGAACCATGCCTGACAATCAGGCCGCTACCCTGGCCACCGGCGCCCAGGGACAAGGCATTCAAGGCGATATCCAGTTCCTGCACGCACTGGTGAATAAACTCGACCCGCCGGTCTTTGCGGGTAGGCAAAGCAGCCAGGATATCGGTATCAAATATGAAAACACAATACACTTTCTGTGCCGAACGCAGGGCATGGTAAAGTGCGGCATGATCTTCACAACGCAAGTCACGGCGAAACCAGACCAGGGCCGGGCTCAATGCAGTTACAGTCATCCGATGACACTCCCTAGTTCAAACCGTCAGGTATTTTTGCTTGATTGCTTCATTTCCAAGCAAATCCCGCATGCTGCCGGTATACCTGACCTGCCCCTTTTCAAGCACATAAGCCCGGTCTGACACCAGTTCGGCAAAATGCAGGTTCTGCTCGGACAGCAAGATGGCAATCCCTTTTTCTTTCAGGGCCAGAATCATGCGGGCCATTTGCTCTACGATCACGGGGGCCACGCCTTCCGAGGGCTCATCCAGCAATACCATAAAGGGGTTCCCCATTAAAGTACGGGCAACACTTAACATTTGCTGCTCGCCCCCGCTCATTTTGCCGCCGGGGCGGTCCAGCATATTTCCCAGGTTGGGAAACAGGGAAAACAGGGATTCTTGTGTCCAGAAAAAACCTTCCGTGCCATCGGGCCAGTGGCGAGCCGGCTGCCGCCCCGTTTCCAGGTTTTCCACCACGGTCAGGTCAGAAAACACCCGGCGGTCTTCGGGTACATAACCCAAACCGGCACGGGCAATTTGATAAGCCTGCCAGCGGGAAATATCCTTGCCCATAAAACTGATTTTGCCGCTACTGCGCTCCAGCAGGCCCATGATGGATTTAAGCGTAGTGGATTTACCGGCACCATTACGTCCCATTAAGGCCACCACTTCACCCTTGCCAACGGTCAGGCCAACATCAAACAGGATATGCGCCCCGCCATACCAGGCATTCAAACCCTCCACCTGCAGCATGGCTTGAATGCCCGGCGCTATTTGCCCGTTCTGTTGCACGGAAGTATTCATGACGGTACACCCTCTTTCAAGGTTTCAAGCCCAAGGCCCGAACCCAGATAAATTTCCTTCACTTTCGGGTCATTGCGTATTTGTTCCGGTGTGCCTTCGGCAATCAGCCAGCCGGCTGCCAGCACCAGGATACGATCGGCATAGTTGAACACCACATCCATACTATGCTCGGTAAAAAGTACCCCCATTTGGCGCTGCTGCGCCAGTTGGCGGGTCAAGGCCATTAACTCATTGCGTTCCTGCGGTGCCATGCCGGCAGTGGGCTCATCCATCAAGAGCAGCACCGGATCATTGGCCAATGCCATGGCCAGCTCAACCCGTTTCACATCACCATAGGCCAGTTCACTGCAGGGACGATCGGCCTGTTCGGCCATGCCGACCTGCTCCAGCAAGGCCAATGCTTCCGGGCGGTACTGGGTATCCGCTGCCTTAACAAATGAAAAAATTCGCTGGTGATACGACAATAACGTCATTTGCACGTTTTCTGCCACCGTTAAGGAAGCAAAGGTCGCCGCAATCTGAAAGGTACGGCCTACCCCCCGTTTCCAGATATCACGCCCTTTCATGCCCAGAACAGGTTTACCATTAAGCAGCACGCTACCCGCATTGGCCGTGGTTTGCCCGCCCACCATATTGAAGGTAGTGGACTTGCCCGCCCCATTGGGGCCGATCAGGGCCAGCATCTCGCCTTTTTCCAGTGAAAAGCTCACGCCCTGCACGGCACGAAAAGCGCCATAGGCCTTATGCAGGTCATTAACCTCTAGCAGACTCATGAACGACCTCCGGTATTGCCAACCTTACCTGCCCTGCTTTTTTGCCAGTACGAAGAAAATGTACTGAAAAACCCCGCAATACCCTGCGGAAACAGCAACACCAGCAACAGAATTACCAGGCCAAACAGGGCTTTCCAGTAACTGGTAATGCCCACCACATAATCATGCAGCAGGGTGTAGGAAAACGCCCCCACAATGGGCCCCAGCAAGGACTGTACGCCCCCCAGCAACACCATGACCAGGCCATCAATCGACTTGCTGATATGCAGTTCTTCGGGCGAAACACTGCCTTTGGAATACACATACAGCACCCCGGCCAGCCCGGCAAACAGGCCGGCAATGATGAAGGCCAGCCATTGTGTGCGCTTTACATGAATACCGATCGCATCACTGCGCAAAGCCGAATCACGCCCGGCACGCATGGCATAGCCAAATGGTGAAAACAGCAGCCGGCGCAACACCAGCACACTGCCTGCTACAATCACCAGCGTAAAGTAATAATAGGCCTGTGCGCTGCCCAGCCAGTCGGGTGGCCACAAACCAATCAGGCCATTGGAACCGCCGGTAAAACTGTCCCACTGGAACACGACCGACCAGGTAATCTGGGCAAAGGCAAGCGTAAGCATGGCCAGGTAAATACCGCTTAAACGGACGCAAAACCAGCCATACACCAGCGCCCCAAAAGCGGTGACCAAGGGCGCCAGAACCAGCGTGGCTTCCATGGGCAGGCCGGTTTTCAGCACAAGCAGGGCGGCGGCATAGGCCCCCAGGCCAAAATACGCGGCATGACCAAAAGTGTGCATGCCCGCCGGGCCGGTAATGAAATGCAGGCTGGCCGCAAACAGCACGGCAATCAGGGCATCCTGCATCAGGATCATTAAATAGGGGTAATCATTTTCCAGCAGGGGTACGGCCAGCAATAAGGCCAGCAACAGGCAGGCCGCCACTTTAAGGAACGGGCCTGCCCGACGGATAGGCGCTTCTATGGGGGCCGAATTGCGTGAGGCGGCCTGTTCCCTGCCCAGTAAGCCCCACGGCCTGAACACCAGTACCAGCACCATAATCAGGAACTCAACCACCATGGTTAACTGGGAAAACTCGATTTGCAGGCCCGCAATATGTACCGTGCCCAGCCAGATACAAATGGCCTTCATTTCGGTAATCAGCAAGGCCGCCAGGAAAGCACCGGTAATGGAACCCATGCCCCCCACCACCACCACGGCAAAGGCATCGCCAATAATCCGCATGTCCAGCCCCAGGCTGGCCGGTTCATTGGGCAATTCCAGCGCCCCACCCAAACCGACCAGAAAAGAACCCAGTGCGAACACACCAGTAAACAGCCAGGCCTGGTTCACCCCCAGTGCCCCCAGCATTTCCTTGTCTTGCGTGGCCGCACGCACAAACGTCCCCCAGCGGGTACGGTTCAGCAGCCACCACAATAGCAGCAGTACCAGCGGGCCAACCACCATCAGGAAAATATTATAGGTTGGAAACATCCGGCCCAGAACGGACACCGCGCCCTCAAGCCCCGGTGCCTGCATGCCCAGCAGGTCTTCCGGCCCCCAAAACCAGTGGGCGGCATCACTGGCAATCAAGACCAGCGCAAAGGTTGCCAGTAACTGGAACAGTTCAGGCGCCCGGTAAATGCGCCGTAGCAGGAAAATTTCAATTAGCACGCCCAACGCGGCCACCATCAGCCCCGCTGCAATCAGGCTGCCCCAGAAACCCAGTGCCGTTGCCCCCAGCCATGAGGTTAACGAATAGGCAATATAAATGCCCAGCATATACAGGGAACCATGGGCAAAATTGATAATCCGGGTGACCCCGAAAATCAGGGACAGCCCGGCAGCCACCAAAAACAGGGATGAGGTCCCTGCCAGCCCGTTCAATAACTGAACGATTAAACCCGATGCATCCATTATGATTTATTCGGCAGGACGCAGTTTTTTCACTTCCTCATCGGAAGGCTGTACATCTTTGCCATCGACATAGCGGATATCGGTCATGATGCCTTTGCCGTCTTTCACGTCTAGCCTGCCCACATAAGCCCCCATGGTAGACTGGTTGTCAATATCACGGTACACGATTTCACCAAAAGGCGTTGGCACTTTCAGGCCCTTGAAAGCCTGTATCAGGGCTTCGGTATCGGTGGAACCGGCCACCTTGATGCCTTCGGCCAGTGACATGATCATGGCATAACCCACGATGGAACCGGCACGCGGGTAATCATTGAATTTTTTCTGGTAGGCCTGCAGGAAAGCATTGTGTTCAGGGGTGTCAATCGCGTACCAGGGGTAGCCCGTCACGAACCAGCCTTTAGGGGTATCTTCACCCAACGGGTCCAGGTATTCGGGTTCACCGGTTAACAGGCTCACGGTTGGCAAACCATCAAGAATCTGGCGGGTTTTACCGGCGCGTACAAACTTGGTTAAGTCAGTGCTGAACAACACATTGAAAAGTGCATCGGGTTTGGCATCGGCCAGCGCCTGCACCACGTTGCCGGCATCAATCTTGTTCAAGGTCACGGCCTGTTCAGAAACAAACTCGACATCGGGCTGCTGTTCTTTCAGCAGTTTTTTGAAAGACTCGATCGCAGACTGGCCATATTCATAGTTGGGATAAACCAGCGCCCAGCGCTTCTTGTTCATTTTGACCGCTTCGGGAATTAACATGGCCACTTTCATGTAGGTGGAATCACGCAGGCGGTAGGTATAGCGATTGCCGTTTTCCCAAACGATTTTATCGGTAAGGGGCTCACCGGCCAGGAAGAATACTTTTTTCTGGCGGGCAAAATCGGCCAGTGCCAGCCCGATATTGGACAGGAAACTGCCGGTTAACACGTCTACCCTGTCACGGGTAATGAGTTGCTGGGCTTCACGGATGGCATTGCCCTGGTTGCCGGCATCGTCACGAATCAACACTTCAACTTTCTTGCCGTTCAGGCCACCGGCCTGATTGATTTGTTCAACGGCCAAGTCAATCCCTTTTTTATAGGGCTCCAGAAACGCGGGAATGGTTTTATAGCTGTTAATTTCACCAATGCGGATAACATCCTGTGCATAAGCCGTGGCAGATGCCGATACGGCAAGCAGTGACGCGATACCCCATTGCCGGATGTTGCTGGAAAATGTTTTGATGACCATATTTGTTGACTCCATGCCACTTGCAATATACATCTTATCAATAAGCTTATTACTGAAGAATTGGAAAAACAGGGTTTTAAGCTGAAAAACCCGAAATTAATAGTAATTTACCGCTTTTTGATAAAAAAAAAGAAGATTGTTTGATTATATTCAAGAAATTATTTTGCTTTCTTTTGTAGAATAAGAAATTCTTTTTAATAACTCCAACAGGTCAAATCGTTTATGGCTGCTGCTTTTCTTGAAGGCAAAGTATTAAGTGTCCACCACTGGACCGATCGTCTTTTCAGTTTCACTACCACCCGGGACCAGGCCCTTCGTTTTAACAATGGCCATTTCACCATGATTGGATTACCGGTTAATGGCAAACCCCTGCTGCGTGCCTACAGTATTGCCAGCGCAAACTACGAAGAACATCTCGAGTTCCTCAGCATCAAGGTGCCCGACGGCCCGCTGACCTCCCGTTTGCAACATATCCAGGTGGGCGACAACATCATTATTGGCCGCAAGCCAACCGGCACGCTGGTCATTGATTACCTGCTGCCTGGCAAACGCCTGTATTTGCTGTCTACCGGCACAGGCCTGGCACCGTTCTTAAGTATTATTCGCGACCCTGAAACCTACGAGCGCTTTGAAGAAGTCATCCTGGTTCATGGTGTCCGTTTTGTGAACGAACTGTGCTACCACGATTATTTCCTCAATGAACTGCCCAAACACGAGTTCCTGGGTGAAATGATCAGCAAACAGCTTAAATACTACCCTACCGTTACCCGTGAACCCTTCCGCAACGAAGGCCGCATCACCAATTTAATCAATAACGGCAAACTGTTCACAGACCTTAACGTGCCAACCCTTAATGCAGCCGAAGACCGCATCATGATCTGCGGCAGCCCTGCCTTGCTGCGTGACCTTAAACCCATGCTGGAAGAACGCGGGTTTGAAGAGGGCAGTACCTCTACCCCCGGGGCTTATGTGGTTGAGCGCGCTTTCGTAGACCAATAATCCAATCAAGTCCAATCATTGCTTGACACCCGAATCGCTGTTGCTTGACGCTTAAGGCTTTAACAGGAACAGCGATTTTTTTGTGCGGGTAATGGCCACATAGAAACGGTTTCGTTCAATGCCGGCATCATTGCCACGGTTGCAAAAGCCATGGGTGTCCGCGTTATAAACCAGCACCTCATCAAACTCCCTGCCCTTGGCTTCGCTCACGGTATACAGGCGAATGCCGCCCCGCGTTTTCCAGCTGGCGGCTATTTTTGCATATAAGGCGGGCCACTGTTCAAGCGTCGCTTCGTGCCGCAGCAGAAACTGCAACAGGCCCTGCCAGGAACACCAGGCTGTTTGTTCCAGCACCCTGTCAGGCCTGGTCTGATGGCTGAAAACGCCTGACATTTTCACAAAGGTTTCCAGCTCCAGCGACAAAGCGGCCTTGCTGTCTTTCTGCTGCAACCACCATTGCAGCGCTGTTTTCATGTCTTCGGTAAAGGCTTCACCTTTGGCCGAACCCCCGCGTAAATGCATATCCAGGTACATGCGTAAACTGCCCGGCACCGCTTTATGGGCAATTTCATGCCGGGCCTGCTCATCAAGCAGGCAATGCGGCAAGGAAAGAAACTGCCACACCGCTTCATTCAGTTTTTTAACCGTGGTCTGGACATGCGGGAAACGTACCGCATATAAATAAACCATCATACTAACCGCAAATGAATTCAGCAGCGGATACGTTAACGCAATATTCTCATGGCCACTGTTCAGCAAATCAAACGCGGCACGTACTTTATCGGCCCCGTTACGGCACACTACCGCCAAATGGGACAGGCGGGCGGGTTTAATTTGCCGCAATACCTCTGCTATTTCTGTATTGGCAACACTGATGGTGGTTTTATGGCGTGCGGCCGAGGTCATGTCCCGTTTGCTTAACTGGCCGGCCATGGTGGCCAGTGCCGCGCCAAAGCGATGGCTGCTTAAGGTATGAATGATACGGGCCGAATAATGCCGGACATAGCTGTTAAACACGGCATCGGTATCGGTGCCGCGCCAGGCGAAGATATTTTGCATGCGATCACCAACCGCCAGAATACGGGCATTCGGGCTTAACACCTTGAACAGGAAAGCCAGCTGCAGGGGGGTGGTGTCATGAAACTCGTCGATAAAAACAAAACGGTAGCCACCCATATAGCGGCTATCCAGCGTTTCCGCCTCCAGCCGCTCAAGCAAATCAAAAGCGGCTTCGGAAATCAGCCTGAAACCAAACACGCCATTTCTTTGTGCCGGGGCTATATACGGATCCAGCAACTCGGCTTCCGTTCCTTCGTCGGGGCCGGGCCAATGGGCCCGATATGAATCATAGGCATAAAAAACACGCCGCACGAAAGGGTAATCAAAGTTGAGCTTGCCTTCACAGATAAACTCGCCGTCTTCCCGTGATTCGGCTTCATTGGCACGTGAAGCACGGAAAAAATCCAGGTCATCCATGAGCGCATTCATGTGTTCTTCATTAATCTGTGGCGCCGTGAATGCTTCGTCAAAGCCTTCTTCGCAAGCTTCTTCAACCAGTTGCGGCAACAGTTCACGAATCACGGCATCACGGGAAAGCACATAACGTTCATCGCCCAGGCGGCGTAATAACTGGTGCGCCAGGCCATCAATGGTGGTGATGGTAAGGTTGGGCTGTTCTGCCGAGACAAGGCCACGGCTTGCCATATACCCGCCTAACACATCACGCCCGGCACGGCTGAATGTCATTAACAGGGTGGGCGCACCCGCCACACAATGCCGGGCTTCTTCTGCAATCAGGGTGGATTTCCCGCTGCCGGCCACCCCTTCCACCAGCAAGGCTTTTTCCGGGTAATGATTGAACAGATTATCCATTAACAGGTTCTTTTTTAAAGTGAATGCCTGCGCCTTTTGTATAGGCGCGCATTTGTATTGTATTTTACTAAAAATAAATATCGCTTTTTACTAAAAGTAAAAACTGTGTTTACCTCTATTGTATTGAGGCTTATAGTGCGTCGCGTCATAATAGCATTAACACAATCAAACTATACTCAGAAAACATTACATACAGGAGCCCGACATGAGCAACAGAACCCAAAGCCATCGTTTGCAGGTTGCAACCGAACTTAAAGAATTTATTGATACCCACGCCCTGCCCGGCACCGGTGTAGACCAGGCCGCTTTCTGGCAAGGGTTTGATGCACTCATTCACGATCTGGCCCCTGAAAACAAGGCCTTGCTGGCCGAACGCGACCGTATCCAGGCCGAAATGGACAACTGGTACCGTGCCAACCCCGGCCCCATTCAAGACATGGCCGCTTACAAGGCTTTCCTGAAAGAAATCGGTTACCTGAAAGACGTGCCCGCCGATTTCAAGGTCAGCACCGCCAATATTGATTACGACATTTCCGACCAGGGTGGCCCACAGCTGGTGGTACCCATTACCAATGCCCGTTATGCCCTGAACGCCGCCAATGCCCGCTGGGGCAGTCTGTACGATGCCCTGTACGGCACCGATGCCATCAGTGAAGAAGACGGTGCCGGCAACACCGGTGGCTATAACCCGGTACGTGGTGAAAAGGTCATTGCCTATGGCCGCGACTTCCTTGACCAAAGCATCCCGCTGGCCAAGGGTTCACACAAAGACGTGACCCAATACAGCGCCGGCAATGGCGAATTTTCTGCCACGCTTAACGATGGCAGCCAAACCACGCTGGCCGAGCCAGACTGCTTCCTGGGTTATCGCGGCGATGCTGCCAATCCCGAAGCTATTGTGCTCAGGCATAACGGCCTGCATTTCGAAATCCAGATTGACCGCAACCACCCCATTGGCAAACAGGATCCGGCTGGTGTCAAAGACCTGCTGCTGGAAGCCGCATTAAGCTCCATCATGGATTGTGAAGACTCCATTGCCGCCGTTGATGCCGAAGACAAAGTCCTTGCTTACCGCAACTGGCTGGGCCTTATGGACGGCACCTTAAGTGAAACCTTTAGCAAAAACGGCAAAAACCTTACCCGTACCCTGAACCCTGACCGCCAGTACACCAGCAAAACCGGTGAAGCCGCAACACTGCATGGCCGCTCGCTCATGTTTATCCGTAACGTTGGCCATTTAATGAGCAACCCGGCCATTCTTGATGCCAACGGCAATGAAGTGCCCGAAGGTATTATGGATGCCGTCATTACCAGCCTGATTGCCATTCACGACCTGAAACGCAAAAACGGCAACTCACGCACCGGTTCCATTTATATTGTCAAACCCAAAATGCACGGCCCTGATGAAGTCGCTTTCGCCAACAAGCTGTTCAACCGTACCGAACAGCTGCTGGGCCTGGCACCCAACACCATCAAGATGGGTGTCATGGACGAAGAGCGCCGCACCAGTGTCAACCTGAAAGCCTGCGTCTTTGAAGCCAAAGAACGGATCGCCTTCATCAACACCGGTTTTCTTGACCGCACCGGCGATGAAATCCATACGTCCATGGAGGCCGGCCCGGTTATCCGCAAGGCAGACATCAAGCAAACCGCCTGGATCGACGCCTACGAGCGCAATAACGTGCAAACCGGCCTGTCCTGCGGCCTGGTGGGCAAGGCGCAAATTGGTAAAGGCATGTGGGCCATGCCCGATTTAATGGCAGCCATGATTGAACAGAAAATCGGTCACCTGAAAGCGGGTGCCAATACCGCCTGGGTACCGTCTCCCACGGCAGCTACCCTGCACGCCATGCACTACCACCAGGTAGACGTTAAAAAAGTGCAGCAAAGCCTTGAGGGCGATACTTCAAATTATCTTGACCGCATCCTTACCATTCCGGTTGCCGAAAACACCAACTGGAGCGAGGCCGAGAAACAGGAAGAACTGGATAACAACGTACAGGGTATCCTGGGGTACGTGGTACGCTGGGTTGACCAGGGCATTGGTTGCTCGAAAGTGCCCGATATCCATAATATCGGCTTAATGGAAGACCGCGCCACCCTGCGTATTTCCAGCCAGCACATTGCCAACTGGCTGCGCCATCATATCGTGACCGAAGAACAGGTGCGCAACACCCTGGAACGCATGGCCGCGGTGGTAGACAAACAAAACGAAGGCGATGCGGCTTACCGCCCCATGGTGGGCAATTTTGAAACCTCAGCCGCTTTCAAGGCAGCCAGCGACCTGATCTTCAAGGGCCTGACCCAACCTAACGGTTATACCGAACCCTTGCTGCATCAATGGCGTCAGGTTGCCAAGGCACAAAACGAAGTGCCTGCCAATTAAAGCAGCCGTTTAACCCGTCTTGTCTTATTTAAAGAACGGGTTTGCCACATATGGCACTCAAGCCGGTTCAGTTCATTGCTGAACCGGCTTTTTCATCAAAAAACCGGTTTCAGTATCATTCAAACAACACAATAACAATTGGATACAAACCACATAAAAATCGCTATCTCCCTCTGCATAACAGTCTTTTTCATTCAACCTGGCGTCATTGCCCTTTAAAATTTTATTGAGCCTAATAATAAGAACAATTACTATTACGATTTATTATAAATCTTGAGACTTGCACTAACCATGAAGCAAAAAGACAATCAGCTTACCCTGGCCCCTGTCTGGGTACCTGGCCTGGCCATTGCCGTAGGCGCATTGGCATCAGCCGCCGCTGTGGCACAAACACAAACAGTTAACAAGGCTGAAGAGGTCACCACCCTGAGCGCCATCCAGGCCCAGGACAGCGGTGACACCTATCAGGTAAAACAGGCAGCCAGCCCTAAATTTACCGCCCCCCTGCTGGATACCCCACAAACAATCCAGTCCGTTCCTGCCAAAGTATTAAAAGAACAAAATGCGCAAACACTGCAGGAAATCTTAAGCAACGTACCCGGCATTACCTTCTCTTCCGGTGAAGGCGGAGCCGGCTGGGGCGATATGTTTACCATTCGCGGCATGCCCAGCGAACAAAGTGTCACGGTTGATGAAACCCGTGACAGCCAGTTAACCACCCGTACCGATAACTTCAATATTGAACAGGTTGATGTATACAAAGGAACCGGCTCGTTTGAAACCGGCGTGGGTGCCGTGGGCGGTGGTGTCAACCTGGTTACCAAAACCCCAAAACTGGACAACTTCAACGTGCTTAGCCTGGGCCTTGGCAGCGACAGTTACCGCCGTGCCACCCTGGACAGCAACATCATGATTACCGACACCATTGCGTTCCGCCTGAATGCCATGGGCCACCACAATGATGTCCCTGGCCGTGGTTCTGCCGAAATGAAACGCTGGGGCTTTGCGCCATCCATCGCCTTTGGCCTGGGTACCCCCACCCGCCTGACACTGTCTTACTTCCAGCAAAAAGATGAAAACATCCCCGACTGGGGTGTGCCCATGTCACGTACCAATGGCAAGCCCATGGGCCCCATCGGTTGGGACTACTGGGCCGGTTTAACCAACTATGACACCGAAGAAAGCGAAACCAAGCGTTTTTCAGCCAAAATTGAACACGACTTCAACGACCGGGTCCGTATCAGCAACCAAACCACCTGGTCACAAACCGACCGCTTCACCAGTTTCAGCTCAACCGGCCGTCTGGTACGTAACGGTGGCACTGGCGGCAACAGCGATTACTGGGGCTATGCCACCAACGGTAATGAAACCGAATCGTTCCCCGCCGATAACATTGGCTATGCACGCCTGGTTGGCTCAACCAACAAGTACCGTGGCAAAATATTTTCCAACCAGACCAACCTGAATGTGGATTTCAATACCGGTTCCATCAAACACAATCTGGTGATTGGCCTGGACATGTACAAGGAAAGCTACCGCAAGCGTCCTTATTCCCATGAAGTTCCTGACGGACGCTGGGCGATTGATGTCACCGATCCAAGCAACCATTATTCTGGCCCGACAAAAATCGCCACTTCTACCGACCGCAGCGGTGCCGAAATTGAAAACCTGGGTGTTTATGTCTATGACCACGTAACCCTGTCACCCAACTGGGAAGTGGCCGGTGGCCTGCGTTTTGACCACTTCAAGGCCCGCTGGTTTGACGCAGACGGCAACAAAACCGATGACCGCCAAAGCAAAAATGCCTGGAGCGGCCGTTTAGGGGTGGTTTACAAACCGGTTGAAAATGGCAGTATTTACCTGTCATACAGCCAGGCAGAGCAGCCTTCCGTGGCCGCCACAGCCAGCCGCAGCGGCGGTGGCTCAGGCGATGCCGAATTTTCTTCGGGCAAATCCAGAACCTGGGAACTGGGCACCAAGTGGGACTTGCTGAACAACAACCTGTCACTGACAGCCGCCATTTACCAGGTTGAAAAAACCAACCCGACCGATACCGCCGAAAACGGTATTGATACCGTACAATTTGCCGGTAAAGACCGGGTACGTGGTCTTGAAGTGACCGCGTCGGGCAATATTACCGACAAATGGTCTGCTTTTGCCGGCCTGAGCCTGATGAAAAGCAAGATTGTCCGTGATGACGCAAACCCGCTGGACGTGGGTGGCGAGCTGAAAAACGCCCCCAAAGCCACATTCAACCTGTGGACAACCTATGCGGTCACGCCTGAGCTGGACGTCAGCCTGGGCGCCCAATATGTTGGCACCCGCCAGTTTGCCCGTGGTAATGTAACTACCGGCGCCGCCTGGGGTGGCAAGAGCGCCAAAATCAAGGCACCGGCCTATTGGGTCGCCAATGCGGCGGTCAGTTACCAGGTTAGCAAGAATGTTGACCTGCGCCTGAATGCGTACAACCTGTTCGACAAAAAATATGTGTCACGCATGACCAGCAGTAGCGACAAGTTCCAGATCTATGGTGTGCCTGGTGCAGGACGCAGTGTGGTCCTGTCTACCGACATCCGCTTCTGATAAACTGTCAGGGTTCTTGCCCTATTTTTTGCAAGAACCCTGCCTGTCATTACGCTTTATAAAGGTTTTACCGTGTTAATCCAGATTCCGAATGTATTCAGCAAAGAAGAAGCCGCCGCCATCCGTCAACAACTGGAACAGGCTGCCTGGATAGACGGTAAAACCACCGCCGGTGCCCTGGCCATCCACGCCAAAGACAACCAGCAACTGGCCGAACAGGATCCCCTGGCCATGGAGCTGGGCCAGAAAATTATCCAGCGGCTGTCACAAAGCAATGTGTTCATGTCCGCTACCTTGCCGGCCAAAATCTATCCCCCTTTATTTAACCGCTATACCGGTGGCGGTACGTATGGCATCCATGTAGACAACGCCATCCGCCCGGTTGCCGGTACCCGTGAACGCGTGCGCACGGATATTTCCACCACCCTGTTTTTTAGCGAACCCGAAGATTATGACGGTGGTGAGCTGGTGATTGAAGACGTTTACGGCCCGCGCGAAGTGAAGTTGCCGGCAGGCCATATGGTGGTGTACCCCGGCACCAGCCTGCACCGTGTCAACCCCGTTACCCGGGGCGCCAGAATAAGTTCTTTTTTCTGGACCCAAAGCCTGGTACGCGACGACACCCATCGCAGCCTGTTATTCCAGCTCGATGGCTCTATCCAGTCACTGAACCAGTCCGTACCGGAACATGCCAGCCTGGTTTCCTTAAGCGGTGTTTACCATAATTTACTGCGCCAGTGGGCCGACGTATAAAACACAGCGCAAGCCTGTTCTGAATCCGTTCTTGTGTAACAAGCCATTCCGGGCATATTCAAAAACAAGCGTTTTCGTTATACTTGGGCATGCCCAGATTCCTGCTTATCCAGCTCATCCTGCTTATTCAAATTCTGCTGTCTCCCACTGTGCTTGCGCAGGAAAAAGTCAGCCCCTGTATTACATACGAAACCGCAGACAAAAACCGGGTACATATTGCCAAGGTTGATTTACACTGTCCTGGCATCACAATCATTGGCACTGATGTCTCGCAGTCCAACAGAACCACCTCCAATTTTGCCTTCCCCAACAAAACCACCATCGCCATCAACGGTGCTTTCTTTGACGGCAACAACAAGCCACAGGGGCTGAATGTCACTAATGGCATACGCTGGCCAAACAGCCATGACACCACCCACCATTCTTTTCTTGCCTGTACCGCCGGCAAGCAATGTTTTATTGAAGAGCCCAATCGCAGAACCGCGCATAAACCCGAATGGCATACGGTTATTTCCGGCTGGCAGAACCTTAAAAACGGCAGCTATATCTGCCCGCGTGGCAGCCCCCGGATTTGCCATACCAATGCCCGTGGCCAGCATCCGCGAACAGCGGTTGGCCTGAGCAATAATAAACGCTATTTGTATCTGGTTGTGGTTGAAGGCCGGCAAAACGGTTTCAAGGGTTATACCCTGAACCAGCTGGCACGCCTGTTCAAACGGCTGGGGGTGAATATGGCATTAAACCTGGACGGTGGGGGCAGCAGTACCATGATAGTCAAGCGCTCCCGCGTGAATGAACTGCCTTCACGCCAGTTTTTTCTGGAGCGCAATGTTGCCAACCATTTGGGCATTATTGACAGCACCCCAAACTGAAAATAACCCTGATCTTGCCACACACAACGGCTTATGGGCTTATTGTTATTGGCTTATGCCGCCCGGGCGATCTGTCCGGCCAGAGCCAGCTGGCGACTGCTTTTAAAATACCGTTCCTGCTTTGTAACCGGATCGGTAAAGGCAATAGAGCGGGCCAGCAGCTGCAAGGGATGATTGAAATTGTCATCGGCACGGGCGGGTAATAAATCAGGATAAAATTCATCATGGCAAATCGGCATGCCCAGGCCATTCATATGCACCCGCAACTGGTGTTTCTTGCCCGTTAAAGGTTCCAGCAAATAATGCCCGAGGGTATTGTCATGGGCCAGCAGGGAAATCCGGGTACGGCTGTTGGGGGCTTCTTCAGCCGCCTCTTCCATAGTGAAATACTGCGGGCTTTTACGGATATGGCTTTCCCTTGTCAACGGGAAAGCCAGCGCGGGCACAAGCGGTGCAATCGCTTCATAGGTTTTCTGGACATCACGGGTCTGGAACAGGGTTTGGTAAGCCCCCCGGTAGCGTTTATTGGCACAGAACAGCAGCAGGCCTGCGGTATCCCGGTCAAGCCGGTGAATCGGGCTGAGATCGAAGTTATCCAGCTGTTTGCGCAGGCGGATCAAGGCGGTTTCCTGTAAATACCTCCCACCCGGAATACTGGCCAGAAAATGGGGTTTATCGGCCACCACCAAAAATTCATCCTGATACAGCACGGTCACCTCAAATGGCACCGTTACTTCTGCCGGCACTTCCCGGTAATACCAGAGCCAGCTATCAGGCACGAAGGGGCTGTCCAGGCCCATAGACTCACCGGCGGCATTGACCATATCGCCACGCGCCAGCCGTTCCCGCAGAATATCGGCAGGCATATGCGGAAATTTCGCCAGCAGAAAACCAAGCAGGTCAGGCCAAGCCTGTTCCCGTGGCAAATACAGGCGACTGGGTACAATGCCGTCACGTACCGGCAAAGGAATGGTTTCAGACATGCAATAAATAAGAAAAAGGAATAAAACCGCTATTATATCCTGTCGGTTTCACCCCTTTAACAGGCAGGAATATCTGCGCTGCAAGGAAGCACACCCGCCATCTCCCTGAAAGGAACCCACCGGCTTATTGCAAGCGGGTCCACAAACAGGATTCACGACTACAGCGCCTTTAAAATCGCTTCTACCGTGCCTTTGGCATCACCAAAACACATATAACTGTTATTTTTGAAGAACAGCGGGTTCTGCACCCCGGCGTAGCCCGTACTCATGGAGCGCTTGAACACGATAACCTGCTGGGCCTTCCAGACTTCCAGCACCGGCATGCCCGCAATCGGGCTGGTCGGGTCTTCGCTGGCGGCCGGGTTCACGGTATCGTTCGCCCCAATCACCAGAACCACATCGGTATCGGCAAAATCATCGTTGATTTCATCCATTTCCAGCACGATATCGTAAGGAACCCTGGCCTCGGCCAGCAGTACGTTCATGTGACCCGGCAAACGGCCTGCCACCGGATGGATACCAAAACGCACATTGATCCCTTTATCGCGCAAGTGCTGGGTAATTTCAGCCACCGGGTACTGGGCCTGGGCCACGGCCATGCCATAACCGGGGGTGATCACGACAGAACTGGCGTTTTTCAATACTTCGGCCACTTCTTCAGGCACCATTTCACGGTACTCGCCCATTTCCTCGTCGCCACTGCTGGCGACGGCATCGTTACCAAAACCACCGGCAATCACCGAAATAAAGGAGCGGTTCATGGCCTTACACATGATGTAAGACAGAATCGCACCCGATGAGCCCACCAGCGCACCGGTCACAATTAACAGGTCATTGGACAGCATGAACCCGGCTGCCGCTGCCGCCCAGCCAGAATAAGAGTTCAGCATGGACACCACCACCGGCATATCGGCACCGCCAATGGAAGCCACCAGGTGCCAGCCAAATACCAGCGCAATAAGGGTCATGACAATAAGGGCAAAGGTGGAACCACCCGCTGCAATGAAATACCACATTAACAGGAAGGACACCAGCAATGCCAGGGCATTCAGTTTATGGCGGTGTGGCAACATTAAGGCCTTGGAACTGATTGAACCTCGCAGCTTGCCAAAAGCCACGATAGAACCGGTAAAGGTGACCGCACCAATAAATACCCCCAGGAAAACCTCTCCAAGGTGGATATTTTGCATGGCAGCTGAAACCACACCGTGGCTGTCGGCCGTAATATAACTGTTATAGCCCACAAAAACCGCCGCCAGACCCACAAAGCAATGCAGCATGGCAATCAGCTCGGGCATTTGCGTCATTTCCACCTTTTGCGCCAGACGCATGCCAATGGCACCGCCAATTAGCATGGCCAGGATAATCCAGACCAGGCCTTCGACGTTCTGGCTGAAAATGGTGGCCAGCAACGCGATGGTCATCCCGGCGATCCCGAATATATTACCCCTGCCGGCCGTTTCCTGTTTTGACAAACCCGCCAGACTGGCGATAAAGAACAATGCGGCAATAATGTATGCCGCCATTACCAAACCTTGAGACATTCTTACTCCCCTTTGTCTTTTCTGAACATTTTCAGCATGCGCTGCGTAACCAGGAAACCACCTGCGATATTGATGCTGGCAATTAAAATGGCAATAAATGCCAAGACATTAACCAGCCCGTTGCCATGCCCGATCTGCAGCAGGGCCCCCACGACAATAATGCCGGAAATCGCATTGGTCACCGACATGAGCGGCGTATGCAGGGAATGGGTTACATTCCAGACCACGTAATAACCCACTACGCAGGCCAGGACAAAGACAGTAAAGTGAGCCAGGAACTCTGGGGGGGAATAAGCCCCTGCCAAACCGAAAAGCGCTACCAGCACCGCCAGTACGCCCAGTTTGAAACGGGCAGACTTCGGTTCGGCCTTTTTGACCGCAGCCACCGGTTTGGCCGCTGCCGCAGGCGCTGCCGACACGCTAATGGCTGGCGGCGGGAACGTGATTTCACCCTGTGTGATCACGCTCATATTGCGTATAACGACATCTTCCTGGTCTAGCGCAACCTGCCCGTCTTTTTCTTTACACAGCAATTTGCTTAGGTTAACCAGATTGGTGGCATACAGCTGGGAAGACTGGGCAGGCAAGCGGCCCGGCAAATCAGTGTAACCAATGATTTTCACACCGTTATCGGTCACGAAAACTTCAGAGGGTTGGGTATATTCGCAGTTGCCACCGGCCGCCGCTGCCATATCCACAATCACCGAACCCGGTTTCATGCTGTCTACCATTTCACGGGTAATCAGCTTGGGGGCCGGTTTGCCCGGAATCAGGGCAGTGGTAATGATAATGTCCACCTCTTTTGCCTGCTCGGCAAACAGGGCCATTTCAGCGCGAATGAACTCTTCTGACATGGTTTTGGCATAACCGTCTGAAGACGAGCCGTTTTCACCGGAAAAATCAAGCTTCAGGAATTGTCCGCCCATGGACTCGATCTGTTCGGCCACTTCAAGACGGGTGTCAAATGCCCGTACAATCGCCCCTAAAGAACCGGCCGTACCAATGGCAGCCAGGCCGGCCACACCGGCACCAATCACCAGTACTTTGGCGGGGGGCACCTTGCCCGCAGCGGTAATTTGCCCGGTAAAGAAACGGCCAAAATGGTGGGCTGCCTCTATGACTGCACGATACCCGCCAATATTGGCCATGGATGAGAGCGCATCCAGGGACTGGGCGCGTGAAATGCGTGGCACCATATCCATGGCCAGCACATTGATTTTATTACCTGCCAGTTTTTGTACGAGTTCGGGATTCTGGGCTGGCCAGATGAAACTGACCAGGGTACTGCCTTCCCTGAGCAGGGCAATTTCCTCGTCGTTAGGGGCATTGACCTTGTAAACCAGATCGGATTGCCAGACTTCGGTTCTGTCTGCCGTTTGGGCCCCGGCCTTGATATAGGCCTGGTCATCAAAACTGGCCTGTTGCCCGGCCGTGTTTTCAATGACGACATCAAAGCCCAGTTTGCGCAGCTGTTCTACCGTTGCCGGCGTTGCCGCCACCCTGGTTTCCCCCAGCATGCTTTCTTTAGGTATGCCTATACGCACAAATTACCTCCTAATAGCCAATAAATAAAAAAACCTTTTCCGATCAATTGTTTCTGGTTATTTTTTTGTAATTGATTTTTTTTCTAACGTAACATACTAATGTTTAATAATGTATGGATTTCCTTAATACCACATACTGATTTTTTTTTAATTACAACAATATTAATAACTTTTCATGCAAATTAAGCACTTATACATGGGAAAATAGCAGCAAAAAACAGACAGTTTCCTTTTATTTGGTCCGCCACGTCTTTTTTCACATACTGCATAATCATGACGGCTACCCGGCTTGCTACAATGAGTTTCTTCCAGCCGGACAGCTCATCGTACTTCCGGTCTTTTCGCTGCACACCCATTCATGACACCCACCCACACCAAAAAACATAAACGTGACCTGATCTGGTTTCCTCTGGCCCTGGTTATTTTCGAGTTCGCGGTTTATATCGGCAACGATCTGGTTCAGCCAGCCATGCTCACCATTACCCGCGAATTCAGGGTAGACGACAGCTGGGTCGCCTCTTCCATGTCGCTTTATATTCTGGGCGGTGCCATCCTGATGTGGTTGATCGGCCCGCTGTCTGACCGCTACGGCCGACGCAAAGTCATGCTGGCAGGCACCCTTTACTATGCCGTTACCAATCTTTTGATATTGTTCAGCTTCAATATTGAAAGCTTTATGCTGATGCGCCTGCTGCAGGGGATTTCCCATTGTTTTATTGGTGCCGTGGGCTATGTCAGTATCCAGGAATCTTTTCGGGAAACCACCGCCATCAAGGTAATGGCAATCATGGCCAACATCGCCCTGATCGCCCCTTTGCTGGGGCCGTTGGCAGGGGCAGCCATTATCAGCTATGTATCATGGCATTGGGGCTTCATCCTGATTGCCGGTATTACCTGCCTGAGCCTGATTGGCCTGTACCGCCACATGCCGGAAACCGTAGACCTTGCCGCCCCCAAAGAGCCCATGGCAAGCATATGGGCCCATTACAAAACCACCTTGCGCAACCGTAATTTTATCCAGCTGGCACTGTTCAGCCCGATTATCGGCCTGCCCATGCTGGTCTGGATTGGCCTGTCTCCGGTTTTCCTGATCAAGGACCTGGGCCTGAGCAATATGGGTTATGCCCAGGCCCAGATTCCCATTTTTGCCTGCCTGATACTGGGTAATGTCATCCTGGCCCGGGTGTCTGGCAAAGTACCTGTGGGGCAAACCGTATATTATGCATTACCCCTGGTGGTGTCAGGCGGGCTTTGCCTGTTACTGGCCGGTTTAATACCCGCTTTTGCCCTGACGGGACTGATACTGGGCATGAGCCTGCTGGCTTTATCCCAGGGGCTGAGTTTTGCCGTGCTGTACCGGCTTACGCTGCTGTCATCGCAGGCACCCAAAGGGGTTGTGGCCGCTGCCATGAGCCTGATCATGATGCTTATGTCTGCCATCAGCATTGAACTGTTCAAATGGCTTTATGTGATTGCCCACCTGCCCTGGCTTTGTATCGCCTGCGCTACCCTTGCCGCCATTTATGCCTTGCTGACCACACCCGTCATGCGTTTGGCCATGCGCAAACCCGGGCACAATGGTTAGCCATGACTTAATGCTGCTAAAATCGCAGTAACGAATATTTTTCATATTACTGTCATGGCAGCCCATAACAACAATAGCCTACCGCTTGTATCCGTCCGGGAACTGAAAAAACACTTCCCCCTTAACCGGCACCAAACCGTGAAGGCACTGGATGGTGTTTCATTTGACATCTACCCGGGTGAAACCTTCGGCCTGGTGGGTGAGTCTGGCTGTGGCAAATCCACTGCAGGCCGTACCATTATGGGCCTGTACCAGCCCAGCGCGGGTCAGGTGCATATCAAAGGCCAAAACATTCATGCGCTGGACAAAAAAGAACGCAAAGCCATGATGCGTCATGTCCAGATGATTTTCCAGGACCCTTACGCCTCACTCAACCCACGCTCCACCGTTTTTGAGATTATTGCCGAACCACTGGAAATCCATCAAATCCACAAAGACAGGAATACCTTAAAAGAACGTATTTATGCCCTGCTGGAAGAAGTTGGCCTGAATGCGGAACATGCTTACCGCTATCCGCATGAGTTCTCGGGGGGACAGCGCCAACGGATTGGCATCGCCCGTGCCCTGGCACTGGAACCCGATATTATTATCGCCGATGAACCCATTTCCGCGCTTGATGTTTCAATCCAGGCCCAGGTTGTTTTGCTGCTGCAACGCCTGCAACAGCAAAAAAAGCTGACTTACCTGTTTATTGCCCATGACCTGGCCATGGTGAAATACATTTCAGACCGGGTGGGTGTCATGTACCTGGGGCAGATGGCCGAACTGGCCAGCAGCAGTGAACTCTATGCCAACCCTTTACACCCTTATACACAGGCTTTGCTGTCTGCCATTCCCGTACCCGACCCCGACAAGGAAAAGAAACGGCAGCGCATTATCCTGAAAGGTGAATTGCCCAGCGCCATCAACCCGCCCGCCGCCTGTGTTTTCCATACCCGCTGCCCGCAAGCGCAAGCCATCTGTCAACAGAAAAAACCCGGGTGGAAAGAGTACACGCCCGGCCATTTCGCCGCATGCCACCTGATCACGACAGGAAACCAATCAATATGAAAAGCTATATCTTCAAACGGTTTCTTCTCATGTTAAGCACGATTTTCATTATCGCAACGCTTACCTTTATTTTGATGCATCTCATTCCCGGTTCTCCTTTCGAGCAAGACCGGCAAACCAGTGCTGCGGTACAGGCCAACCTGCACGCTTTTTACAAGCTTGACCAGCCCCTGCCTGTCCAGTACCTGAATTACCTCAAATCCATTATCACCTTCAATTATGGCCCTTCCATCGCCAACCCCGATACCACCGTCAATGAACTGATTGGCCGCGGTTTCCCGGTTTCATTCGAACTGGGCATATGGGCAATAGGTATCGCCCTGCTGTCCGGCCTGGTGCTGGGTACCCTGGCCGCCATTTATCATAATGGCCTGATTGACCACCTGGCCATGACACTGGCCGTCCTGGGCATTTCCATTCCCAATTTTGTGCTGGCTACCCTGCTGATCCAGGAACTGTCCGTCAATCTGGGCTGGTTCCCTGCAGCCACATGGCGTACCCCCCTGCATATGGTGCTGCCTATTGCCGCATTAGCCACCACACCCATGGCCATTATTGCCCGGCTGACCCGCTCCACCATGCTGGAAACCTTAACCCAGGACTATATTAAAATGGCCCGTGCCAAAGGGCTATCGCCCTTTCGTGTTATTGTGCGGCATGCCTTGCGTAACGCCATGATGCCGGTGGTTACCCTGCTTGGCACCCTGATGGCGTCTATTCTGACAGGTACTTTTGTAATTGAAAAAATTTTTGCCATCCCCGGCATGGGACGCTATTTTATTGATTCCATCAGCACCCGGGACTACCCCGTGATTATGGGCACAACCGTATTTTACAGTGCCATTCTGGTATTCATGCTGTTTCTGGTGGATATGGCCTATTGCCTGCTGGACCCCCGCATCCGGCTCGACCAAAACAGGGAGGGCTCATGAAAAAACGCCCGCAAAGCGATATCCGCCCCGAATGGCTGTTACCCGCCAGCAACCATACCAGTCATGCCAGCGCGGCCCTGGTCCGCCCTTACGTTTCTTACTGGCAAGATGCCTGGTATCGCCTGCTGCGCAATAAGCTGGCCATGATGGGCTTGGTATTTCTGCTGCTCCTGATTGGCATGGCCGTATTTGCTCCCCTGTTTTCCGCCTATTCCGTCACCGCACAAGACCTGAGAAGCCAGAACCTGCCACCCTCGGCATTACACTGGTTTGGCACCGATGACCTTGGCCGTGACGTCTTTGTCAGAACCTGGTATGGTGCCCGCATCTCCCTGTTTGTGGGTTTTATGGCTGCCCTGATTGATTTCATCATTGGCGTGGCCTATGGGGGTTACAGTGGCCTGAAAGGTGGCCGTACCGATGCCATCATGATGCGCATCGTTGAAATCCTGTATGGCCTGCCCTATCTGCTGGTGGTTATCCTGCTCATGGTGGTAATGTCACCCAGCCTGTTCACCATCATTATTGCACTTACCATTACCGGCTGGATCAGTATGGCCCGTATTGTGCGCGGCCAGGTCCTGCAACTTAAAAACTACGAATTCGTTACCGCTGCCCGTACTTTTGGTGCCGGCACCGGACACATTATCCGTAAGCATCTCTTGCCCAACACAATGGGCCCCATCATTGTCCAAATGACCCTGACCGTACCCAGCGCAATTTTTGCCGAAGCTTTCCTGAGTTTTCTGGGGCTTGGCATACAGGCGCCCTATGCCAGTTGGGGGGTCATGGCCAATGACGCCTTACCGGTTATATTATCGGGCGACTGGTGGCAACTTTTTTTTCCTGCCCTGTTCATTTCCCTTACCATGTTTGCCTTTAACATGCTGGGCGATGGCCTGCAGGATGCGCTGGATCCGAAGTTAAGGAAGTAATATGCAATCCCCTTCTCTGCTTGATATTCAACATCTTTCAATTCAATTTCAGATTCATGGTGGCCAGGTTCATGCCGTCCGGGATCTGTCTCTGTCCATCCAGGCAGGTGAAACCCTGGCGATTGTGGGTGAATCCGGTTGTGGCAAATCGGTCACCTGCAATGCCATTATGGGCCTGTTACCTAAACAAACCACCCGTATCGGGCAGGGTAAAATCCTGTTCAAGGGCAAAAACCTGCTGGACCTGAATGAAAAAGAAATGCGTGAGCTGCAGGGTAACCATATTGCCATGATTTTTCAGGACCCCATGACGGCACTAAACCCGACCCTGACCATTGGTGAACAATTGACCGAAGGCGTGATAAGACACCAGAAACTCAGTCAGCAGCAGGCCCGGGACAAAGCCGTTAAAATGCTGTCTCTGGTGGGTATTGCCAACCCACGGGAACGCCTTGAACAGTACCCGCATCAGCTGTCGGGTGGCATGCGCCAGCGCGTTGTGATTGCCATCGCCCTTATGTGTGAGCCCGAATTACTGATTGCCGATGAACCCACCACCGCACTGGATGTCACCATTCAGGCACAGATTCTGGAATTATTCAGCCATATCCAGGCTGCCACCGGTGTGGCCATCATTCTGATTACCCATGACCTGGGTGTCGTGGCTCAAATTGCCAATAAGGTTGCCGTCATGTATGCCGGTCAATGCGTTGAATCAGGTACCCAAAGGGATATTTTCTATAATCCGCAACATCCCTATACGCAGGGTTTGTTGCAATCAATGCCCAGTCTGGACATGAACCAGGCAAACCTGCATCCCATCCCGGGCCAGCCCCCCGACCTGTTTTCTCCGCCCGCTGCCTGCGGGTTTTACACCCGCTGCCCCAAAGCCTTGGTGTTATGCAACGAAATACCGCCCGAATATCACACCATCAGTCGCACACAACAGTGCCTGTGCTGGTTGCAGGATTTACGTACCCGTAGTAATTTAACTGATTAAGCATCATGAAAAACAAATTTATAGCTTATCAAAGGACATCAAAAGAATGAAACAGAAAATTCTCGCTATCTGCCTTGCTTCCTGCCTGGGCTTCAGTGTATCGGGGCAGGCGATGGCCGAAAAAGTGTTGCGCCTGAACAATACCGAAGAACCCACTTCACTCAATCCGGCAGCCGGTTTCAATCTGATTTCCTGGGAGCCATTGAATAATCTTGTTGAAGGGTTGGTCAGGCTCGATGAAAAACATCTGGCAGCCCCCGCAACGGCCGCCAGCTGGCATGTTTCCGACGATGGCAAAACCTATACGTTCAAACTGCAGCCCAATGCCAAATGGTCAAATGGCGATGCCTTGACCGCCCACGATTTTGTGTATGCCTGGACAACCATGCTGGCACCGGAAACCGCCTCTCCGGCCGCTTTTCTGGCCTATCCCATAGCAGGTGCCAAGGCTTTCAATGAAGGCAAGGAAGCCAGGCCCGCCATTAAGGCCCTGGACGACCAGACCCTGGAAGTCACGCTTGAAGCCCCCAATGTCTCTTTCCTGAACATCATTACCAACCCGAATTTTGCCCCCGTCAACCAGAAAACGGCCACCCAAAACCCGAAATGGCATGCTGAAGCCAAAACCTATGTGAGCAATGGCCCGTTCTTGCTGAAGGAATGGGAACACGCCCAAAGCATGCGTTTTGAAAAAAACCCGCATTACTGGGATACCAACAGCGTCAAAATCGATGCCATTGAATTTGCCATGGTCAATGATCCCAATACCTCATATCAAATGTACCGTACCGGTGAGCTGGACATGACGCCCTCACCCTTACCTTCCGCCCTGTACGACAAGGTCAAGGATAACAAAGACTTCAGGAATGTACCGCAGGCAGGTGGCTATTTCTTCCGCTTCAACACCAACATGCCGCCTTTCCAGAATGCCGATATCCGCAAGGCATTTGCCCTGGCCGTTAACCAGGAAGATATTGTCAATTACGTTACCAAGCAGGGGCGCCAGCCCTCCTATGGTTTTGTGGCCCCCGGTTTTACCGGCCCCAATGGCAAGGATTTCCGTGAAGAAAATGGCAATCTGGTCAAAACCGATACGGCACAGGCCAAACAGCTGTTGCAAAAAGGCATGGCCGCTGAAAACTATACCGTCCTGCCAGACGTAACGCTAAGCTATATCAACAACCCCAGCGACAAGAAAATTGCCGAAACCCTGCAACATATGTACAAAGAAGCGCTTGGCGTTGATATCCGCCTGCAAAGCATTGAAAGCAAGGTATTCTATGCCAAGCAAAGAGGCCTGGAACTGCAGTTTTCACGCAGCTCTTTCGTGAATGATTATGCCGACCCGTATAATTCGCTGGAAAGCTTCCTGAGCGGTTCTTCCATGAACCGTACCGGCTGGTCAAATCCGGAGTATGACAAATTGATTAACCAGGCCGATACCGAAGCAGATGCGCAAAAACGCTGGGATATGTTATTACAGGCAGAAAAAATCCTGTTTAATGACATGCCGGTATTCCCGCTCTTTTTCTATAATCAGATTTATCTGCAAAAAGAAAATATCAGCGGTATTTTACGCCATCCCGTTGGCTATATAGACTTGAAGTACACCACTATTAATTAGTCAAGTAACAAGGAACACTCATGATTGACCTCATTATTGCCGACCTGGACAATCCGGTTCATGCCTCTGCAATATTAACTGTCCTGAATGATTATGCTTCCGATCCGACAGGTGGCGGAGCGGAATTATCACCCTATGTACAGAAAAACCTCATTGCCTCCCTGAAAAAACGGGGCAATATCTATACCATTCTGGCTTTCAGGCATCAACAGCCTGCCGGTATTGCGCTATGCATCTAAGGTTTCTCCACATTCGCCTACAAACCCTTGCTGAACATCCATGATTTTTCTGTGATGAAGCCTTACCGTGGACAGGGTATTGGCAAACTGATGCTTGACCGGGTAAAACAGCTGTCCAAAAACCTGGGGTGCTGCAAAATTACCCTTGAAGTGCTGGAAGGCAATGCAATTGCCCGAAAACTCTACGAACATGAAGGCTTCCTGAATTATCAGCTTAACGCTGAAATGGGTAATGCCCTGTTCCTTCAATACCCCATGGAAACTGATTAATTCCAATAAAATCAATCAGTTAAATAAAACAAAAGAACCTGACTTGTCAGGTTCTTTTCAATGGGTTTCCAAAACAGCATTACAGCCAACAATAGAAACAATTGTTGCTCACCATAACAGTCCTGCTCCCCGGTATTTGAGATCATGAATCCAGCAAAATACATATGCAAGGAGTATGATAATGAACATTAAAAACTACAGCCGCCTTATTCTGGTTTCAGCCTTCAGCCTTGTCATAACAGGCTGTGCCTATCATGGTAATGGCTATAGCGGCCAACGCACAACCGCGACGGTTGGTGGTGCCGCACTGGGTGGTCTGGCTGGCGCTGCCCTGACTGATGGCGATCCCGTAGCAACGGTTGGTGGCGCTGCCATTGGCGGCCTGATTGGTAACCAGCTTTACCGTGATGATGACCGTTCGTATCGCCGTGGCCGTGACCGCGATTACAGACGCTCTTACAACAACAGGCGCTATTATGACGACGACCGCCGCGACTGGCGTGGCAGACGCTGGTAATAACAACAAGCCCAAACCCGTTGCTCAATACAAAATGCCCGGTATCAACAATACGTGATACCGGGCATTTTTCATGAATACGGGCTTATTTACACCACCTCGTAGCCTGCTTCCTGTATGGCTGCCTTGACCTGATCTGCGCTGACCTGGCCGTTGGTGCTGACCTTGACCGATTTCTGTTCAAGGCTGACTTCCGCCTTTTCAACTCCCGCCAGCTCTTCTACCGCTTCCCTGACGTGCGCAACACATTTGCCGCAAGACATACCCTCTACATTAAATTGCAATTCCGTTGCCATATTTAGCTCCTTTCGATTAAGCGTTTTTTAAAGATAGCCCTATCTTAAACCTTCCCATCATTGGAAAGTCAAGAACCCTGATAAAGCCGCGCAACCCGGTTTTCGTGCTGGCCATCCATTTCACCCGGCAAAACAATACTGCCATCCAGTGCCGTGGCACCACGATAACCAACCGCAAAGGCCCGGAAACCCATACGGCCATAATGGGGGCTATAGTCGTAGGTATCATGGTGGTGCCCGTGAAATGCGGTATGCACCCCCAATTGCCGCGCCAGGGCATCAATTACCGGGAAGCCAAAGCGATTGCAGGAAGGTGCTTCGTGGGTAACCAGAATATCGGCCTTTTCCTGCATCAGGCCCTCGTACTCTGAAGGAAAAATCGTACTGCGATGACGCAGATTCACGCCATTACGCCAGGCGGCCCGGTGGCCCCCTGCCGCAATAAAATCATAAGGAGAATAATAATTCCAGCCTGCTTTGGCTGGGTCCCATATTTTCCCCCGGAAAACCCCGCCCAGGCCGGCAATACGCACCCCCGCCACCTCACACACCCGGCCACTTAAATTACGGTCTTTCAGGTGGGAGAGAAATAAATTGTCGTATTGTTCTTCGGTATCGGTATCATGATTGCCATGAATCCACCAGATTTCCGTCAAATCAAGAATATTGGCCAATTGTTCGTGAAATGGACGTGGCGTTTGTATATCTCCCAGAAACACAATAGCCTGCGGCCTGATTCGATTGACCACATGGAAACAATGATCAAAACCGCCGTGCGTGTCTCCGAAAAAAAGTATTTTTTTGCCTGCGTCCATAAGTTCTAATGGCCTGTATTTCAATTGAAAAAGCCATGTAAATAAAAATCATCCGTATGATGTCCTAATCATAGCCTACTTTGTATTTTTATTAGAAATAATTCAGTTCCTGCCATGCAAGAACCGTATAAGCAGGCCGATTATAAAAACCAATATGACATATATTGAACGGTCAACTCAAAACAATACAAAAATTACATATTGATGCTGCGCAGACACAAATAAACACCCATACTTTGTTAAATAATCATTACATCAAAAAATACTTTAAATATAATGTAATTTATTTTAAATATAAAAATTAATATAATTTAACGAAAGATATATTTGCAAATATTTGATACTGTTCAATAAATTTGTTAAACTGGAAAACAATTAAAAAATATTTCATTCATAAATTGTGTTAATCATGCAGTAAAAAATGCATTGAAAAACCTGTCAATAGGGCAAATTTTTTGCCCTTCAATTAATGTTGGTATGTATCGACGGCAATGCCGTTTTCCGCACACCCTCTTTGGCAAGCACAGTTATTCTCCAGTAACCTGCGAAACTTAAGGAGGCTTAGCGCCATGCTTAAAACAACTCACCTTTTCCCGGCCGCACTTTTGTCACTTTCCCTTGTAACATTGGGCGTAACTCAAACAGCACAGGCTGCCGAAACCCCTCAATGTGAAGTCAACAGAAGCGTCAACATCGGTGGCATGACCTGGGAATCCAATCTCATCCTGGCCGAACTAGAAAGCTATATCCTGCAAAAAGGCTATGGTTGCAAAACCGATATCCTGCCTACCGAAACCCTGTCAGCCATTGCCGCCCTTGAGCGCGGTGATCTCGACATCAAGCCCGAAATCTGGCTTAACAGCGAACGTGACCCCTGGGAAAAAGCGGTGGCAAGCGGTAAAGTCAAAGCCATCGGTTCACTTTTCACGGGCGGTGAAGCCTGGTACATTCCAAAATACACGGCAGAAAAATACCCTGACATCAAAACCCCCACCGACCTGCTTAAATACAAAGACAAATTCAAAGACCCCGAAGACCCCTCCAAAGGCCGTATCTTTGGTTGCCCGGCCGGCTGGAGCTGCGAAGTGGTTACCAATAACCTGCATAAAGCCCTTAAGCTGAACAACGATTTCAATATGTATTCACCGGGCACGGGTGCCGCACAAAAAGCCGCGCTTATGTCCGCCTATAAACGCAAGCAGGATATTGCCTTCTACTACTGGTACCCAACCCCGCTGGTTGGTTCACTTGACCTGGTAGAACTTGAAATGCCTGCCCACGATGAAAAAACATTCACTTGCCTGACAGCGATTGACTGCCCCGATCCGCAGCCATCCGCCTACCCTACCAGCCCTGTTTATACCGGTATTAACGTAGAGTTCTCCAAACAGGCACCCAAATTAACCGAGTTTTTATCAAAAATCACCCTGCCTGTTGACGTACTTGATGCCGCCCTGGCCCGTATGGAAGAAACCGGCGATGAGGCCGGCGACATCGCCAAATGGTTCCTGAAAAACCATGCCGAAACATGGACACAATGGGTTCCTGAAGACGTTGCGAAACGCGTTCAGGCTTCACTGTAATATAACCCGTCACAATAAAAGCATGACAACTCCCAGCCTTTTTCTCCCAGGAAAAAGGTTGCGGGTTGTCACATCATTAATTAGAAAAACGGATCTTATATGTTCCCCGAAATCATCTCCGCACGTGGCGTCCGTGACAGCATCGACGGCTTTGTCGATTATCTGGTCATCAACTACGCCGATGACC